>JAEOSG010000027.1 GCA_016840485.1 Candidatus Baldrarchaeota archaeon | reverse complement strand
ATAAATTTGAATAAAATTTATATTCAGAAAAAGCCTATTTGAATTATTGAAAGGTGTTTGAGAACTTCGCAGGTTGTTTTAAATGTCAAAGAAAATTATTGAGGAACTTGCAGAGAAAATTACTAATTCTTTACCAGTGAGAAGTAGACTGGCCATCATTGGAGATACTGGTCAAGTTTTCCATTCCACTTTAACGTCGGAAGCTAAAGAAGCAGCGGAAAAAATTGCTAAAATTGGACTACCACTTTGGGATGTTGGAGACTACCAGGTAAAAAGGCTCAAAAACTCGCAGCTTCTCGTATATAAGATTACAAATCGGTTAGCGTTAGCATTAGATAGCATTGAAAGAGAAGGAGTTCTCATACTCGCAGCAAAAAAGGTAGCTTCAATGTTTAATAATGAACTTAATAAATTGGAAGAACTTTTAGAGGCTGCTCCAACCTATGAAATAGAAAAGCCAACATTACCCCCAGCTCCATTAAAAACTGAAGAGAGAAAAACACCATCCATTCCTCCAACTTCCCCTGTTACCCCACCTCCATCAGCTCCGCCACCAACAACTCTACCATCCGTAAAACCCGCAGCAAAGTTTGAAACAGTAAATATACCAGTTCTAGTTGATAAGAGTGTTTTAAAGAAAGTTAAGGACAAACTGGTTCGAAGCATCTTGGAACTTTGTGATGGAAGTCACACGACATCGGAAATAGCTAAAAAATTAAACATTCCAAGAAGCAGGGTTTTGATAACTTTGGGAAACTTTTCAAAAGCAATAAACTATATTAGTGGCGTTAGAAAAGTAGAGGAATAATCTAAGGTTAAATTTTACATTATAGTTTGTGGTGGTGATTGAATGGGTATTAAAGGTAAGATTGCCTGGCGTTTTATGGCTGAAAAAATTCATGCTGGCGCATATAAAGGACTTGTACAAGCGATTATTGCGCACTTTCTCGAAGAATACGGTGACCCCGTGAAAGCTAATGCATTGTTAAAGAAACTTGGAAGAGCTACTGGTGAATACATTTATACAACTTATCTCGCAGCTACGAAACGACCAGCTAAAAATCTAAGAGACCTAGTTCCGACGTACAATTTAGGTTTCAAGTACTTTACGGGGAAAGAGTTTGATGAAATAACATTTGAAGAAAAGGGTAAGGATGTGTTTATTACTTATAGGGTGCGTGAATGTCCTCTGTGCAAAGGATTACATTCACCCCATCCAGAAATATTTATGTGCAACGTTGTTGCGGGAATTTTTGAGTGGATCGAGGAACAAAGATTAGAAGATTGGAATGCTGAATCTGTAACGTGTAACGAAACAAAGTGTAGAGCTAGAGGAGACCCGTACTGCGAGTTTCAGTACCACTTTAAATTAAAATAGTTGAAATGCTTTTTATTTTACCTTAACGTTGATTAAAAAGTTCTCTTACCTGAACTTCCTCGAAGATAATTTCTTTATTTATTAAACTTCTTAGTAACATTGATTTTTCTACGGCTCTATTAATTTCGTGCCTGCATGGATTGTTACAATATGTTTTGATTGTAAGTTTGTTAGCTTGAAAATTTAAGTCAACGGATTCTACTGATTGATCTAAACCGTGGTCTAGTGCATCTGCCAGTCTGAGTATCGCTGCAGACCATGTAACAACATCTTTAATGTTATTTTTAAGTTTCATATTTGTTCTTGGATCACCTGCTTTAGTTCTATGATAATATGCAGTCCATGCTATCGCTTCGCATTCACTTTCACTAAAGACTTGACGTATATTATTCTCGTTTTCTTTAATCAGCTTTAATGTATGTTCATGGTGATTGAGATCTGATATAAAAACTCCAATGTCATGTAATATTGCTGCAGCTGCCAATGCTACGTTGCAATGTTTTGGTAATTCTGTTTCATATTTTAGTTGTTCCCAAAGTGTTAGGCTGAGTTCCGTTACTTTGGATGCATGATTAATTCCTCTGCCATAATTGTATTTTTCGGCTGTTTTGACTATTTTTGTAAGTTTTGGTTCAGGAAGCGCGGTCAACAAGGTTTCAAACGTTTTTAGCCTTTTGCCTTGCTCCCATGTTTCGACGGCTCCACGTCTAACAGTTCTAACAAGCCTCAATGCATCATTAAAATTTACATGTTTAGTGTATATTGTGTAGGCAACTGCTATTGTTCCGCTTCTTCCTTTTCCTCCCATGCAGTGAACCAATACTTTTTCCCCTTTCTCCACGTGATTTTTAATCCACTTTACGATGCAATATATTTGGAGAAGTTGTGGTGCTGTATAATCTTGTGTAGGTGCCCATAAAGCATCGACATTGTATTTTTCCCAAGACTCTATATTATATTCCATCTCGTGCATCTCTGCAAGCACAACTACTGCTTTAAATTGTTGAGAAAGATCGTGGATGGCGTTTTGATAGGGCATTCGCGAAATAGCAACACTTTCATCAACAAACGTGAAATTCATATTAATTCACTCATGGTGATGAGTTTGTTTATTCGAACAACTTAAATAGTGTATAGGATATTTTTCACACTTATTCCTTTAAAGTTTAAGGTTAGTAAAAGACTATTCTCTAAAAATTTTTAGCTAAATACTACTTTAGAAAAAAAATACTTTCATGACATTTGTAAACGAAAAATTTTTAACTTTGATCAGCGTTTTATGCCAAATAAGTTAGAATATTGAAAAGGTGAGATTTAAAACTTTGGAGAGAGGGTATTAAAAATGTCAGAAGAAGTTAAGGTTGCTCCAACCAGAGTTTATGGAGTAGCTATTGCTTGGATAGCAATTTACGGTGCATTAATCGGAGTAACTTCTCTAGTTCCATTGTTCCCTTATGTCGGTGGAGGAGGTTACCTTCCGCTTGCAGTAGCATTTGCTGCTATGGCTCCACTAATCATGGGCCCAACTGGTATTCTAGCTGCTTTTGTAGGTGGATTAATCGGTATGTTCGTTTCTCCCGCAGCATATCCATTAGGTCTTTTAGACGTTATCCTAACAGCCACTTTACCTGCTGTTTTCGTCACATTAACGATAAACAATGATAAATATTGGTTCTTAACTATACCAGCGTTTATAGCTATGGGTCTTTGGCTTTTAGTGTTCCCATATTATTGGCCTGGGGAGGCTGCTGGATTCTCATCACCACCACAGCCATACTTCACAGCTATAGCTGCTTGGTACTGGGTTCCATGGCTAATTATTATGGGGTCTCCATTCGGAATCAAGTTGCTTCCGAAATGGGCTAGGAAAACAGGTAAAAAACAATATGTTGGCGTGTTCTTGACATTGCTATCGAGTATGATGGTATGGGCTATTCCGTGGTTCTTACCCTACTGGTATCTGTTTAGCTATCCTGGTACTCTAGCGGCAGCAGTTTT
Organism: Candidatus Baldrarchaeota archaeon; assembly: GCA_016840485.1. Taxonomy (GTDB): domain Archaea; phylum Asgardarchaeota; class Baldrarchaeia; order Baldrarchaeales; family DXJG01; genus DXJG01. The sequence continues at coordinate 23,904 of JAEOSG010000027.1, read as the reverse complement.
AACGGCGTATTCTTGGTGGTTCCCTGCTCTAAGCGTAATAATAACAATAATAACAATTCCAATCATCGAGGGATTAAGAAGAAGCGGTTTACCGAGAATACCACTAGCAATTTGGTAACATAAAACAAAACCTTTATTTTTATTTTACCTCATCGAAATGGAGGAGGCCCATCACGTGTCTGACATTGTTGTTTCAGTTTCTAATCTTTCATTTCAATATGAAGGAGGAAACGAGGCACTTAAAGATGTTAATTTCGAAATAAAGAGAGGAGAATTCTTTGTAGTTATGGGACCTAATGGAGCAGGTAAAACAACTTTATGCTTTATTTTAGGCGGTATTATCCCTAACATGTATGGTGGTATAAGAAAGGGGAAAGTTAATGTTTTAGGTTTCGACCCATGGGATCAACCCATTTATGAAACCGCAAAAAAGGTGGGTATTCTTCTTCAAGACCCTGAAAGTCAACTTGTGATGCCTAGTGTTTTCGCTGAACTTGCATTTGGACCAGCTAATTTAGGCGTACCAAAGGAGGAAATATTTAGGAGAATTAAAGAAGCTGTTAAGATTGTGGGTCTTGAAGGTTTTGAGGATAGACATCCACGAGAACTATCGGGTGGACAAAAGCAGAGGGCAGCTCTTGGAGCTGTTTTAACTATGATGCCCGAACTGCTAGTTCTTGACGAACCGACCTCGCAGCTTGATCCTCTTGGAACTCTTGAAGTTTTAGCAGCTGTAAGACGTTTAAAGGAAATGGGAATCACAATTATTATGACAACTCATAAAACAGAGGAAATAGCTTACCTTGCAGATAAAGTGTTGATACTTAATGAGGGTGAAGTTGTAGCTTATGGATATCCAAAGGAAGTTTTATCCAACGTTGAATTGCTGGAAAATGTAGGCGTAAAACCCCCAGCTGTTACCACGTATTTCTACGAGTTAAAGAAAAGTGGAATCGGTAATATTGATTTACCGATTCTTTTTGAGGACGCTGTTAATTTAGCTAAAAAAATGATTCATGATAACCTCTTAAAAGTGAATAAAGCTGAGTTTAAGAAAGATAGCCAAAGCAAAGGAACCCCTATAATTGAGATTAAGGATGTTACATTTACTTACCCAGGGGAGCCTCCTGTAACCGCGCTCAAAAATATAAACTTAACAATACATGAGGGAGAGTTCATAGGTATAGTTGGTCAAAACGGCTCTGGGAAAACAACGTTAGTTAAAAACATTGTAGGATTGTTAAAACCCTCAAAAGGAAAGATTTTATTTAAAGGAGAAGATGTTTCAAAATACACCGTTGCTGAATTATCTAAGAAAATCGGTCTAATTTTGCAGAACCCTGACTACCAATTGTTTACCTTATCGTGTGAAGAGGAAGTTAAATTTGGACTTAAGAATATAGGCGTTCCAGAAGATGAAATAAAGGAGAGAATTGAGGAAGCTTTAAGATTTGTTGGATTAGAACATCTACGAGATAAATATCCTTTCGCTTTGAGCTTCGGAGACCGAAGAAAACTTGCTGTTGCAGCCATAGTTGCAATGAATCCTGAAGTGATAATAATGGATGAACCTACGACTGCACAAGATTATAAAGGACGCTATATTCTGGCAGATTTAGCTAAGAAAATGCATGATGAGCATGGAAGAACAATTATAATGATTACACATGACATGGATCTTGTTGCAAAGTACGCTGAAAGACTAATAGTTATGTGGAACGGTGAAATTTTGGCAGATGGCCCGACAAGGGAAGTTTTCCAAATGCATGATATTCTTGAAAAAGCCTTTCTAAAACCTCCTCAAATAACACGTTTTGCTCAAGAATTAAAGGATGAGGGAGTAAATCCTGAAGTTTTAACTATTGAAGAAATGATTAAGGTTCTTTCTCCAGCAGTAAAGGAGGTATCTGTGTGAGAGCCATCGAATATATTAAGGCTGATACATTTATACACAGGTTAAATCCAATAAGTAAACTAGTCTACGTTATTTTAACGCTCATACTTGTTTTCCTTTCAACATTTACACAAGATATCATAATACTGCTCGTATGGCTGATTACAGCGTTGATTTTCTGGCGAATAGCGAAAATCAGCATTAGGTACTTCATGGGATTAGTTAAACTTCTTATGGGAATAATAATTTTCATAATTATAATTCAAGGCTTTATGTATCGAGGAGAAACTCCATTATTCACCCTCTTCCATTATCGAATACCTGGAGGCGCGGATTTAGGTGTATTTACATATGAAGGGCTTATGTTCGGCATTATGATTTCAGTCAGAGTGCTTACAGCTATCGCGGTTTTACCACTATTCACATTCACCACTTCATACCTTAGGTTTATGGAAACTATGACGAGACTGAAGGTTCCATTTAAATATTCATTTGTGTTCGTTGCTGGGATGCGTTCAGTTCCGATGATCCAAGAAACTTGGCAAACAGTTGCTGATGCTCAAAAACTTAGGGCATTTGACATAGATAAGATGAACATTTTCAAGAAAGCGTTTAAAGCATATATTCCAATAGTTACACCTCTTGTCCTACTTCTTTTAAGAAAAGCTAATGACATGCAAATAGCTATAGAAACTAGGGCTTTCGGAGCCCCCGTAAAAAGAACAATCTTAGAGGATATACATTTCCATGCCAGGGACTACATTTTTCTAGCATTTGTGATAGCGTTGTTTGCATTCAGTTTGTACATAAAATTCTTCTATATCCAAGACATATGGAGCATTGTGACTTCTCTTCTCCACTTACCCGGGTGAACCAGCAAATGCAAATAACCATACCATATGGTCACTCCAAAATTTCTTTTCATTTAACTCATGGACATGTTATTGCAACATTGAACCCGAAATTTAAAGAAAGTGTAAAGAACTTTGAGGAAACCTTCTTAAAAGCTTTGGAAAACCCTTTTGGAACCGATGCTTTCTCCAATATAGTTTCGAATGCTAAGAAAATTTCCGTTTTGGTAGACGATATAACGAGACCTGGTCCCAAGAAACAAGCCGTAAAAGCTCTCATCAATTACTTGCTTAAACATGGAATTAAACGAGAAGATCTCATAATTATTTTTGCTACAGGGCTACATAGAAAACATTCAAGAAAAGAATGGACTTCTATGCTCGGAGAAAACATTGTAAAAACCTTTCGAATAATTGATCATGACCCAGACGGAAAGTGGGGTTTAAAGTATCTAGGTGAGACTCAGAAAGGGACACCTGTTGAGATTAATAAGTTTGTAGCAGATTCTGATGTTATAGTTGGGATATCCTATTTAGGTATTCACGATTTCACGGGATATACAGGCGGTGGGAAAATTATTCTTCCAGGTGTTTCCTCTAGAAGATCTGTGAAAAAGAATCATATTCTTTCTTTAGACCCAAGATCCCAGCCGGGAGTAGCTGATGGAAATCCAGCTCGCGAAGACATAGAAGAAGCAGCGGAAATCGCAGGCTATGATTTTTCTATAAATATTCCACTTAACTATAATGAGGAACCTGTCGGCGTGTATGCTGGACATTTTGTTAAGGCGCATAGAGCAGGCGTTGCCCTTGTTGATGAACTATATAAGGTGAAGGTTTCTAGAAAAGTGGATGTTTTAATTGCTTCTTGCGGAGGTTTTCCCCATGATATGGACTTTTATCAAGCTATAAAGTCGTTTAGATACATGCATAAAACTGTTAATGAAGGAGGAACCGTTATTTTATTCGCTGAATGTAAAGAAGGCATAGGTAGCGATGAGTTGGAATATACGTTGTTTAAGATGGGAGGAGACCTAGATTTTATTAGAAACGAGTTGATAAGGGATTATACGATAAGTAAATGGGTTGGATGGGATTTTTTAACCCATGCCTCCAAATTTGACATCATTGTTGTGTCTGAAAATTTAAGTTCAGAAAAATTTTCACGTATAGGGGTTAAAATTGTTAAAAAACCTGATGAAGCTATAAAATATGTATTGGAGAAACATGGTAGAGATATTGAGATATTTTTAATTCCTTATGCCAATATGACTTTACCTGTCTATTAGTAGAAGATTAATAAATCATGATGATGGCTAGAGATTTAAAATTTAGAAAATGATTTATTTACACTTTTAGGTGTTTTGCTATTTTCTTAAAGAACCTTTCAAATTCAGAAACTTCGTTTATTGATTTAATCAGTTTTCCTGTTAATTGCAGGAATTTTCTTATAGCCGCATACGAATATTCGTTGTTTAATAGAGATATAATAAATTCTGGTTTTTCTTCAGCAATCATTATAGAGTACGTTAAAAAATGCTCAAAGGATGTCCCAGCATATTTGTTTAGAAAGTTTAAGTTTTCTTGGGAAATTAAATAGCTGAATACTACTCCAATAAAGTATGGAAGAGAAATTGTAATGCCTATTGCTCTATCATGTGTTTTGGGGTCAGAAACCACTATTTCTGCACCTAAAGATTCGAATAGGGATTTTACTGGATCACAATCTTTTTCTCTACCTTTAATCGGAATGATTACAATTTTACGTGATTTAAAGTCTTTTGATCTATTGCCGAGGAGTGGATGAATACTGCAAACTTTGACAGTTTCTGGAAATTCAAACATAGAGGAAGTTAAAGAAATTCTAATATGTGAACTATAGTTTCCAAATGCTTCTCCAGGAAAAATTCCTACACCTCTTCCAAGTAGTTTATAAGCAAAAGTTCGTCCAGAAATATTGTTTTTCAATTTGGGGAAAACATAAAAGGCTCCATCTGGTTCAACGAATTCAAATAGTTTTCTATTTAATTTCTTCTTCACCAACTCAACTCTCTTTCTGTAAATGTTAACTATTTTTCTCTTGATCTCCTCTCTGACTTCTAGCGCTTTTATTGCTGCTGATTGAACAAATTTTGGTACACACGTCACCATAATTTCTATGAATTTCTGAATTTCTCCAATTTCTTTCTTATCAGCTATTGCGTATCCAATTCTGAATCCCGTCATACTGAAGGTTTTAGAAAAACTGTAAATGAATATTCCTTTTTCGTAGTTAAAGCCAAGTATGGAAACATATTTTTTGTTGAAAGTTATGTCTCTGTAAACTTCTTCTGAAACAATTTTTACATTTAATTCTGATGCGATGTCTAAGAGTTCTTTCATCTTTGTTTCCAGGATAGCTATCCCTGTTGGATTATTAGGATAATTTATGATGATCGTATCTACATCTTTCTCGATTTCATCAAAATTGGGAAGCCATTTATCTTCAAGTGTTGTTTTAATGATTTGGATTTTCTTTCCGAATTTCTTTGCCATTTGTACATAGGTTGGCCAATGAGGTGAAATAATAGCTACCTTTTTTGAGAAGAAAAGTTGAGAGGCTACTAGAAACTTGGATCCTGGTGCTACTATTACTTCCTCAGGTTGCACTCCGTGTACTTCAGCTATTTTTTTCTCTTAGCTCTTTTATTCCTCCGGTTGAAACATAAGTTGTTTCCCTTTCTTAATAGATTCTATTAAGGCTGAAATTATTCTTTCATCAACAGGTATATCTGGTTGACCTACGTCGAGTCTAATTTTTGCTCCTAACTCTGTTAGCTGATTAAAGAAGTCATATATGTCAAACATTTTTCCACCTCCTCTATGTTCCATCGTTTAAATCTAAATAATAGCCGCGACATGTGGGAACAAACACGCCGTTTCGAGATAGTTGCAGTGAAGTTTTGCGGTCTGAAACATTTGAGGATGGAGATAGACTGTTTTAAAAAACAGATTTAAACTTTTTGATACTTTATGACTTAATTCCCTTTGAAGGATAAAATAAAAAGTAAAGTAATCAAGCAGCTTTACTTAATCTCAAGGCAAGACATCGCTGTAAGCTTCCATAAACCTGAAAATTCATATTTTTATTTAAATTAATCTTAGTTTTAATTTATAAAACTATAACATTCGAAGCTTTAGATTGCCGTTTTACAGAACCATCAATCAGCAACTAACAGTCAACGTACAACTCCAATTTTACTTGCAGTTTTACTTAGGCGGGATTCCTGTTCATCAATTACATCGGCAGGGAATTCTGGAATTAACAAAACATTACCCGCTAAGCTTGCTTAATTATTTTGATTCCCGTTTTTGGTTTTACTGATATTTCTGTTTTAGTCTATATAGGTTCTTTTCTGCTTCTATAACTTTTTCCGGTATTAATTTAGGTTCTCCTATAAGTTTTGAAAGCAGATATATTTTTGCTGTTCTCTCAACGCAGATTAAAACTTCTAGAGCGTCATCTAAATCTTTTCCACATGTTATAATTCCATGATTCATGAGAAGTGCCGCTTTTCTGTCGCCTAACGCTTCAATAACATTGTTTGCAAGCTCTCTTGTTCCCGGAGGAGCATATTTAGCTACTTTAACCTCCCCACCAGTAAGTATAATCATTTCCTCCACTACCGGAAGTATGGCAACGCCAACCACAGCAAAAACAGATGAATAAACTGGATGAGCATGAATTACAGCTTTCACATCCTTTCTACTTTTATAAATAGCTAAGTGCATTGGCGTTTCAATTGAAGGGTGTCCTTTTCCCTCTATTACCCTTCTTTTTTCATCTATTACTAAGATGTCTTCTGGTTTTAGCGCTGCTTTTCTTACGCCGCTGGGCGTTATTAGGAAAAGATTTTCTTCCGGTATTCTTACACTGATGTTGCCTGCATTACCATATGTTAAACCTTTTTCATCTAATATTCGAAATGTCTCAGCAATTTTTTGTCTTAAATCAGGGTACAACATGGCTTATACCCCAATAAACTACTCAACTCGTATATTTATTTGGTTAGTTTTAGAAAGCTTTACTGAGCATCTTAACCACTTTCATCAGCTAAATTCAACACTATAAAACTTACCTATAGATTTATTCAACGTTTTACTCTCTCATATATAACGATGAAATGGGAAACCATACTTATGAAACAACATCGCTTCAATAATAAATAAGTTTTATATTTTGTTGTCGAAATTTATAGATTTGGGGGTGAACATGGCTAAGAAAGTTTTGATTATTGCTGGGGATGGAGTGGAAGCTCAAGAAATCTTCTACCCGTACTATCGGTTGAAGGAAGAGGGCTTTGAGGTCCACGTTGCAGCTCCAACCAAAAAGGACGTGCTTTTTACAGTTGTCCATGATTTTGAGCCTGGATGGGAAACTTATAGTGAAAAGTTGGGTTACAGGTTTCCATGGGTTACATTAGCGTTTAAAGATGTTAAACCAGAAGAATACGACGGATTAGTAATTCCAGGTGGTAGGGCTCCTGAGTTTATAAGAACTAAGCCTGAACTTGAAAACATTGTTAAGCATTTCTTTGAAGCTAATAAGCCTGTTGCAGCCATATGTCATGGACCTCTGGTCTTAACGGCTTACAACTTGGTGAAAGGTAAAAGAGTAACTTGTTATATTGCCGTTAAACCAGATGTTGAACGTGCAGGGGCAACTTATGTGGATGAGGAAGTTGTTGTTGATGGAAACTTAGTGACTAGTAGAGCTTGGCCAGACTTACCGGCATTTATGAAAGAATTCATAAAACTACTAAAATAAACCTCCTTTTTATTTTGGTTTGCAGTAAATGTTTTAAGATTTGTGAAGTATTTTATTTTGGTGTTGATGTTGCCTTTTCCGGGAAAAAACAATTGGAGTACTTTAATTAACCTTGTATTGAAATTGCCTCCTCACAGAGATGTTAAGGTTTGGAAATGGGAGGTCCCTCATCCTTTAGAAAGTGGATTTAAAAAATCTATTGGCGATCCTTTTGGGCAAAAAGCAGATTATAGATTAATTTTAAGGGATGGACGAAGCATTCATGTTAGGGAATATGATAAATTTTATCGCGTTCATTGGGATAAAATGGATCCTCGCGCTAATCCGATTGCCCACTTAGCAAAAGATGCACCACACTGGCTACTAGCTCTAGCGTTAGTAACATTAGGGATTATCGGTAGATTGTGGCAAATCCGATCAAAAGACTAAGATGAATTTTATACATAGACTTTTAAAATTGGATTAAACAGTTTATATTAACTTGTTGTGTTATATTGTTTTGTGATCGGGGGAATCCTGTTTGAGGAGAGATGTTTTTGGCAAAGCTTTATTCGATTATTTTCATGGGAAAACTGGTAGGCTTTTTGTTAGGAGAGATGATGATTACACGTACGTTGAACCTTTGGAATTGTATTTTTCTGATTATGAGAAATGGTCTTCTTTGGAAAAGGAGTTACTTTCTCGTGTTAAAAGTTTGGTGTTAGATGCTGGCTGTGGCGCTGGAAGGCATTTACTACACTTGCAGAGAAATGGGTTCAGAGTTGTGGGAGTTGACATATCTGCAAATGTTATTAAGGTTTGTAAGGAGAGGGACGCGGTTCACGTAGTGATTGGGGGCGATGTTGCATATGCCGTTTAGAGATTGCTGTTTTAATTCCATTATTTGTATGTTTAGTACGTTGGGGATATGTGGAGGACCTAGTAAAACTTTAAGGTTGTTAAAGGAGTTGAATAGGATTTCTCGTAGAAATGCGTTGCTGTTAGCCAATTTGAACAACCCTCTCATGGCTGATAAGGAGGATCATTTAAGATATCATGAATTAAATAGGGAGAAAAATAGGCATGTAGGGCTTGTGAGAATAAGGTTTGAATATCAAGGTGAGGTTGGAGAATGGTTTGATTTATATTTGATGACTCCAAATGAAATAAGGGAATTATGTGAGAAGTCTGGGTGTAAAATGAAGAACATGTTACACGTAGAAGAGGCGTGGTATGTAGTAGTTGCTGAGAAGCAAATATAGTTTAAATGGAGAAAGAAGACAGTTTAACTTTATTTGAAGGTTGAGAGGTGTGTATGATGGTTGAGGAAAAATTGATTGCGCCATGTGGATTATATTGTGGTTGGTGCCCTTACTACCTTGTTGGGACTAAGGAGTTTTCGTGTCCTGGCTGTTGGGAGAGGAAGAAATGTAACATTAGAGATTGCGCTAAAAGTAAGGGTTTGAAACTCTGTACTTTTTGCCCAGAATTTCCGTGCGAAAAACTATATAAAATGTATCGTGACATGGAAAAATTCCTCGATGAAATAAAAAGAGACTTCCCAGACGGAATAAAGCTAGACTAATCGATGCTTCAAGCTTGGGAACTTTTAAATTTTCTTCACGAATAGTTGAAGTATTTGCCTGGATATTCTGGTACGTTTGATAATTTTACAGTTTTAAAGAACAAGCGGTAAAATATAACTGGATAATTATGCTATGGAAATAATAGGGGCGTGTAGATGATGGTTATGAAACCCGCCCTATTAAAGTTGATACGTAGGAGGTTGGGGTTTTCTGAAATTGTCGATTTTCTTTTTGACCGGAAATTTCATGATAAAAATAGATGTGCAAGATGCGGTTCGCAACAAATATATTTTAAAATTGTCTTGGAGCGATGGGTTAGGGATAAGCTTGTTTCAAGGGTTGTCATACCTTATTGTAAGGAGTGTGGACTTAAAGAACTTTCTGTTTTCTAGTTGGTTTTGGGAGTTTAAATTCAATTGTATCTTATTTATTTAGTGTAATAAGTTATTTGTTGGCCTTATTTCTAATTTTTCTCAATATTTTTTTGGTTTATATCGGTTATATTGGCGTAGGATAAGTTATAAATGCGAAAAGTATATAACTGTTAGTCATTTTCCTTATCGGTGAGAGGGTTTAATTCATGGAATCATCGTTTCACGCGAATTTGTATTATTGGGTTTCTAATATCGAAATTTCTTGATAATATACTTTAAAAGTTTTTACTCTATCTTATCTCATGGAGGCGGGTGGCATTAATGTCTCCAGATAAAATTTCCAAAGTTATTAAGAGAGATGGACGTATAGTTCCCTTTGACAAGGATAGAATTGAAAATGCTATATGGAAGGCTTTAAACTCTGTTGGTATTGGAACTAGAGAAATGGCTGCAAAATTAGCTAATGAAGTAGTAAAGATCTTGGAGGAGGAATTTGGGGAAGAAAAAATCCCACATGTAGAGGAAATTCAAGACATTGTTGAAAAAGTCCTTGTTAAAAACGGGCTTTACGAAGTAGCTAAAGCTTACATACTTTACAGACAGCGAAGAAGCGAAATCAGAGAAATAAAGAAGATGTTCGGCGTAGTTGACGACATGAAGCTTTCCGTAAACGCAGTAACCGTTCTTAAAAACAGATATTTACTTAAAGATGAACAAGGCAATATTATCGAAACACCTAAACAAATGCTGCTTAGAGTCGCCAGACATATAGGACTCGTAGACATCTTTTACTATGAGGAAGTTTACGATAAAGAAGGAAACCAACCTAAACGTGAAGCGGAGGAACCAACCTACAAACTCAAAAAAGCTGAAATAAATGAATATGATCTTGAAATGCTTAAAAGACTTTACAACAGATTGGGCAAAGAAGGAAAAATGAAAGTTTCTTTCAACGAGCTTTTAAAATTCCTCGACGAGAAATGGGACGAACTCTACGAAGAAGTAATAGATACATTTTATCAAATCATGGTCAATAGATATTTCCTTCCAAATTCCCCAACATTAATGAATGCCGGCGCACCCCTAGGGCAACTATCAGCATGCTTTGTCATACCTGTTGACGACTCTATCGAAAGCATATTTGACGCCCTTAAATATGCTGCATTAATACATAAAAGCGGAGGAGGAACCGGTTTTTCATTTTCTAGACTTAGACCTGAGGGAGATATTGTTAGAACAACCAAAGGAGTTGCATCTGGACCTGTTAGCTTCATGAGAATATTTGACGTTGCAACCGACGTAATTAAACAAGGTGGTAAGAGACGTGGCGCAAACATGGGAATCCTAAGGGTAGATCATCCCGATGTACTGGACTTCGTGTACGCTAAGACAAAAGAGGGAATGCTGACAAACTTTAACATTTCAGTTGCAGTTACAGACGAGTTCATGAAAGCTGTCGAGGAAGGAAAAGACATCTACCTAATAAATCCAAGAACCGGGCAACCACAAGGAAAAATGAACGCAAGATACCTATTCGACATGATGGTATACAACGCTTGGAGAACAGGAGACCCAGGAATAATATTCATCGACAGAATCAACAAACACAACCCAACACCACACCTAGGCCAGATAGAAAGCACTAATCCCTGTGTAACCGGAGACACTCTAGTACTAACTGAAAGAGGGCTGATCCCGATAAGAGAGTTAACTGAAAACAATCCGTCCTCACTTTCAACGTCGTTAATAATTGACATGAGGGCAATCCAAGGCGAGGGCATAATCAGGTCAAAACCCTTAAGATATGTTTTTACTGGAATAAGGCCAGTTTATAGACTTCTGACAAAGGAAGGCTATGAAATAAAAGCAACACTTGACCATAAGTTCCTAACACCGAACGGATGGAAAAAATTAGAAAATCTAAAAGAAGGAGATGTTCTACTGATCCAAAGTCGTGGCGAATTTCCAAAATCGAGAGATCTACCAATAAAGGATCAGATAGATGAATTAAATGAATTTACTAAAAGAAAAACTTTGAATTTGCCAAAAGAATGGTCTGAAGAACTTGGATTCATCATCGGTATACTAATTGGAGACGGTTGGTTAAGAAAGGATAGAGTTGGATTCAGCTTTTCAAGCGAAAAATACAGTTTACTTAGAAAGGTCAGAGAAATTATTTCTAAGTGGTACGGTTATGTAAAACCCATAAAAAGAGAAAACAACACCTACCATCTATCATATCACGCCAAAGGTTTTATCGAATTCTTTAGACGTCTCGGTATCGGAATATGGAAAGCAAAAACAAAAAGAGTGCCTTGGTGCATATTTAGAGCTCCAGAAGATGCTGTTAAAGGATTTCTTAAAGGTCTGTTCACTTCTGATGGATCTGTTCAAGGAAAAGCAGAAAAAGGTGTGTCTATAAGACTTGCATCCACTTCTCTAAGGTTATTAAAAGATGTACAACTCCTACTACTTAATTTCGGTATAAAATCAAAGATTTACAAACGCAGGAAACAAAAACAAAAACCTTTCGTACATATCGACTCTAAAGGGAGAGAAAAGAGATATATTGGAGGCGACTTTTACGAACTAGTAATTTCAAGAGACAGTAAAGATAAATTCATAGAAAAAATTGGCTTTGAAGATAAACAAAAAATAGCGGAATTCTACAAAAGAGCCCCTACCAAGTCTTATAAAGATAGATTTGAAGCCGTAGTGAAAAAAATAGAGTATATAGGAGAACAACCCGTATATGATGTAACAGAACCATTGACCCATACGTTTATTGCAAACGGTTTTATTGTTCATAATTGCGGAGAACAGCCTCTACTGCCTTTTGAGTCCTGTAACCTTGGTTCAATCAATTTGTCGTTGATGGTAAGACGAAATAAGAATGGCGGTTACGAAATTGATTGGAAAAAGTTGAGGGAAGTTGTTAGAATTGCTGTTCACTTCCTAGATAATGTTATCGATGCAAATAATTATCCGCTGCCTCAAGTTGAAGAGAGAACTTTGTTGACTAGAAAGATTGGTTTAGGTGTTATGGGCTGGGCTGAACTCCTCTTTAAGCTTAAAATACCGTATGACTCTGAAGAAGCTTTAAACCTAGCTCGAAGGATCATGGAATATATCAACTACTACAGCAAAGTTGAATCTATTAGTTTAGCTGAGGAGAGAGGAAGCTTTCCGGCGTTTAAAGGTTCAATATACGATGGTGATCATCCAAGGTTTCCATTTGAAGCAGATGACGAAGAGAAACAACTTACATTAAATTGGGATGAACTTAGAGAGAAAATTAAGATGCATGGAATTAGAAATGCTACAACTACAACTATAGCTCCAACTGGTACAATAAGTATCATTGCCGGAACCTCAAGCGGTATTGAACCACTATTTGCATTAGCTTTCTTTAGAAGAGTTCTCGGTGGTGTTAGTCTCTTCGAAATTAACCCCGTATTTGAAGAAGTTTTAAGAGAACGTGGACTTTACAGCGACGAATTGATACATGAAATAGCTAAAGTTGGTTCAATTCAACATATTGATAAAATTCCCGATGATATTAAGCGAATATTTGTAACTGCGTTAGATATAGATGTTAATTGGCACGTTAAGATGCAGGCAGCGTTCCAAGAGTTCACTGATAATGCGGTTTCGAAAACAATAAATCTACGTTTCGAATCTTCTCCAGAAGATGTAAGAGAAGCATTTATCCTAGCATATAAGTTAAAGTGTAAAGGGATAACAATTTACAGGTATGGCAGCAAGGGAGAACAAGTACTTTACATTGGCAAACCCTCAAAAGAGAAGTCTTCTGAAGGTGTAATAGAGCTAGGGCCAGAGGACACGGGTTCATGTCCGAAGGGAGTCTGTAAGATCTAAGGGGGCAGACATTTGGGTTTAATTTTTCTATATACTGGTACTGGAGCTGGAAAGACAACCAATGCGCTAGGTTTAGCTCTTAGATGCATAGGACACGGACTGAAAGTCATCATAATCCAATTTATGAAAGGCAGGAAAGATATTGGTGAATATGTTATAAAGGATAGGTTAAGCCCAGAGTACGAAATATATCAATTTGGAAGAACCGAGTGGGTAGATTTAAAAAGTCCAAGTGAAGAAGATAAAAGACTAGCTAGAAAAGCTTTGAAATTCGCTGAAAAAGTAGTCTTTGAAAAAAAACCTTTCCTACTTGTTTTAGACGAAATAAACTTGGCTGTAGCAGCAAACTTGATTTCAGTTGAAGAAATACTGTCCCTGCTGTCAAAAATACCTGAAGAAACCCACGTAGTCTTAACTGGAAGATATGCACCACCTGAACTCATTGACAAAGCTGATATAGTAAATTTAGTTGTTGAAGTCAAATATCCTAGGAAGCTCGTCAATATAAAGGGAATAAACTATTAGCAATACAAATTTAAAACAAAATGATTCGGTAATGCTGTAACGGTTAAATTTGGCTGTACTTCAAAATTAACCACTTTTCTACATTAGTTATTTTATTTTTGTAGTTTTGAGGTAAAAATCATTTTACAGAATATTAGGAAACCTATACCCGCTAGAAACGCAGCTACATAGAACGTATTTGTAATGGCTAGTATTTGAGCTTGCTCCAATACATAGCCTTTTTCCAGAAATGTTTTAGTTAAGTAATCAGTGAAAATTCCAGATATTATTATTGGTGTTACTCCGAAACTTAGCGTCGAAATCATGTTATATTGACCGAAATATTTTCCTCTCTGTTCCTCGGGTATAAGTTCAGCGACAAAAGTATAAGACACCGTTAATCTTATTGCCATAATGACTCCTGCTACCGCGCTAACTAAAACCATGCCAAATACGCTCCTAGGTAGTGTGTATAGAATCGGTACAAGAATTGCTGTTGCAAATCCTATGAGTAGGACGGGTTTTCTTCCCTTTTTATCTGCTAGAATACCTATTATTGGATTTGCTATTAAATTTGCAATGGAGGCTGCATTTCTGATTAAGCTTATGTCGAAGCTCGTTGCAAGGAGGGCGATGCGGACGTAGTAGCTTAGTAGTTGCATTACTGATGCTGAAGAAGCTGATATAAAGAATAAGGAGATTAGAAACCAGTAGAATAGGTGTTTTAACGGGAATTCTTCTTCTATTTGGATGGTCGGTTCTCCTCTACGTGAGATTAGTTTTTTCGGTTCTCCTATGGTTATAAGTAGTGTTATGGCGCTGGTGAACATTATTGTTGAGGAAATATAGAATAGGATTGGGAATCCTTGGGCTTTGGTAGGGAAGTCGTAGAGTAGCCCTCCTGCGAAAACTCCTATGATTCTTCCAATGGCACCGATCGAGTTAAGTTGACCCATGATTGTGCCTCTTTCTGCTGGTTCTGTCATATCTGCAATTAGAGCTGACCAGCCTACGTTGCTCATTGACCAGAAGCTTTCTAGAAGAGTTAATCCAACTATTATTGTTATGGCGTAGAGAGTTTTAGCTTGTATGGGGTTTAAACCTGTGTAGATTGACCAAACTGTTGGTGATAGGAATATGTAGGCTATACCGGCGATGGTTTCTCCTATTACTATTAGTAGGCGTCGGACTCTAAGTTTGTCGCTTAGAGGACCCCAGATGAAGGTTTGGGTTAGTGAATTGGCTAGCATTGGTAGTGCTATGGCTAGTATGGCTTCTGTGAAGCTTCTTTTTAAAACTTCTAGCAAATATAGGGTGAGGAAACCGTAGAATAGGCCTCTTCTTGTCATAGCCATGAATTGGAAGCTTCCAAGCCCGGTTATTTCCCTTTTCCTCATTTCATCACCTGAGAGCATCAGATATTTGCAAATTATTTGAAAGTAGGTTTGGCTTCCCTATTGCATTATGATATTTTTAATTTCGGGGTAACGGTTTTTAGACTGCAAGTCAGTTCGCTAACGTGGGGGAAATTAGTAGAGGTTGCAGATTACTTACTCACGGTCTTTCTAAACTTTTTAAGTATTTTTGTAATATAATATGAACTTTGGTAATTTTAACCAAAATTAAAAAGTTGAACCATAGAGCATGAAAACTATTTAATGTTAATTATTCAATTTTTATAATGTTGATTTGGATTGTTAGTTTGAGTAGAGGATTAAAATGGTTGTTGGACAAGGAACAGAGGTTAGGAAGCATAGTAAACGGTTTTATCTAAGTTTAGTTGTAATTTTAATAGTGGGATTTACTCTTTTCTCGATATTTGTAAATATGTTTAGCAAGACAAGTAAAACTGTTACTATTCCAATTGCATTTCCAATTGTAACTATATTAATTTTCTACGAAACTATTATCCGAGATAGGGGTTTAGATGCTCTCGGTTTAAAGAAAGAAAACTTTTTAAGAAATATTGGAATCGGAGTTTTGACAGCCTTCTTGGGTTTTTACCTTATTTTTCTAATTATTGAATTAACAATTCCTGGTGTAATGGAGGAAATTAAAAGTAGACCTGAAACCATAAGTAATTTCTTCATGTATAGTTTCTCGTTTCCACTTAACTATATTCTTCAAACAATTTATGTCTTTGGGATGCTTTCACCAGCGGAAGAACTATTGTTTAGAGGATTTATCCAAAATAAATTACAAAAAATAATGTCTCCCCACTTAGCTGTAATTGTTCAATCCACTTTATTTGGATTAACTCATTTCATTCCTGCATATGCTAGCGGCTGGCTTCTTCTCCATTGTTTAACATACGGTTTAATAGGTTTCATTGGTGGAATTATTTTAGGAGCCATTTTCTACAAAACAGATAATAACATTGTAGCACCATGGATTGCCCACGCAATTGCCGATTCACCGTTGACGTTGCTGCTCCTTATATAAATAGGTAAAGGTGAATTGTATAGAAACTGTGTGATGTTTTAAATTGATGCAAGGTTATTTAAAATTGTTAGATCAAAGGTCTTCTACAAAACTTTGGTCGTAAAAATTAATAGCATGTGAATGAAGTTAAAGTTTCTAATTCTCAAATTTCAATAATAATTTTAATTTTAGTAAAATATTTTTGAGGAAAGTTATTGTTGTTGGTTGGTGAAAAGGTTGGTTGTTTTTGATGAAGATATGATTGTAAAAGCTGTGGAGAAAATTGGACCTAGTGTAGTTACAATTGCAACTGTGCAAATAGTTAGGAATATGTTTTTGCAGCCTGTTCCTGTGAAGGGTATAGGGTCCGGGTTTGTTATAAGATCTGATGGGTACATATTGACTGTAAATCATGTTATCCGTAGAGCTAGGAAAATGGAAGTAGTATTGTCGAGTGGTGAAGCTTTAAGTGGACGTATAGTTGGAGCAGATCCAGCAACTGATATAGCTGTTGTAAAGGTTGAGGCTGAGAATTTACCTGTAGCGAAACTTAGTGACTCTTCGAAGCTAAAGGTTGGGCAGATCGTTGTAGCTCTTGGTAATCCTTTTGGTTTAACCGGTGGCCCAACTGTTACGATGGGTGTGATTAGTGCTTTGAACAGATCCATACGTTCAAAAGCTCTTGTACTTGAAGATTTGATACAAACTGATGCTGCAATAAATCCTGGTAATAGTGGCGGGCCCCTTGTAAATATTTATGGTGAAGTTATTGGTGTTAATACTGCTATAATTCCTTATGCCCAAGGCATAGGCTTTGCTATTCCTATTAATTTGGCTAAGAAAGTTTCAGAGGAGTTAATAACCTATGGTAGGGTTATTAGGCCTTGGATAGGTGTTGTAGGTGTGACAATAAATGAGAAGATAGCTGCGTACTATAATCTTCCAGTTGATAAGGGAGCATTAATTATTGAGGTTGCGCCTAGAAGCCCAGCTTATAAAGCAGGTATTAGAGTAGGAGACATAATTACTGGTATTGGTGAAACCCCTATCAATAGTGCAGATGATTTGAAGAAAGAGATAAGTAGGAGAAGGATTGGAGAAGAAATAGAGGTGCACACCATTAGAGCAGGTAGGAAAGGGATTGTAACAATTATACCTGAGGCTCGATAACCGTCTAAACACCAATAAATTAGTAGTTCCGGTGAACATGATGAAAGTGTTTGTTTTCGGACTTGTTGAGAAGGATGCTGGCAAAACAACCGTTTCAAAAATATTACTTCATTTCTTTAAGGAATTAGGTTTAAGTTTTATACCTTTTAAGCCCATGAGCGGCCATAATTTGTGGTATCAGTGGCAGGCGTTTAAACAATGTATTAAACAAGAGAAGCTTTTCTGCGAAGACATATATCATCTCCGAGAAGTAGCTAATGTAAATATGCCTATAGAAGTGTTGAATCCTGTAGATTTGCTGTTTGCACCTCTAGATCTCGACTATTTTATAAGTGAAGGTTTTGAAACAGAATTTTATATGACTGATCCTACGGCAGTACTGGTTATGGAGAGAGTCACCACGAGGCTTCACGGTAAATTTAGGAATGTTTATTTAGTGAACAGCGCTTTGGAAACTCATTTAAAATATCTTAAACCGGTAGTAGAGAAATTGCTGAAGCATTCAGATGACATATTGACTTTTAGAGATACAAATGAGCAAATTGAAACCCATATGAGACTTGCTGAGAGGGCAATAAACACATGTTACGGGGAAATTTCCGAAAAAACGGATAACATTTTAATTGAGAGTTTTAATGATGCTGTTATGCCTTGTAAACAGGTTTTAGACGTTAATGTTCCGATAGGGGTTGCTCCAGGCCACATACTTATATTCGATCCATCAAAATGGAGTAAGGCACTCTCAATAATTACGCAGGTCAAGCATCCAAGTAATTTAAAGGCTCAAGACATAATTCCAGTTTTAAAACCCGAAAAAGTATTCAAGATACAGCCAGTATCTAAAAACTATCTTAATAAGCTGGAGAAGATTATGAAAAACTATAAACCATTCTTAGAACAAATAGAGAAGACAGTGAGAACTAGTGATGAAACAAATGCATCCACATGAATATTATCAGCTAAATCGTTAAAACATACTATATTTATTTAAAATTTCCTCTGCGAGTGAGTAATTTGATTTACACGAAAATTGTTGAATGGTACATGCAAAGTAATGTTATGAGAGAGATTGTTGATTTTTCCCTAGATAGATGGATGGCCATACATTGCGAAGCTAGAGACGAAAAAGGAAACCAACTTTTCTTTAGATATTGGAAAGGTGAAACACCAATAACTATAGGTTCCGAAGAGGACTTCGAGAAAATTTTCCATAAGCTTCGGAAGTATAAGCCTAGAACATTTTATGTGACTGCAAATCAGTACTACAGGTTGCGTGATATTGTGGACACCATGGATTTGAGAAATATTAAGAGATGTATGCCGACATGGGACATAGATAACGAGTTTCAAAAATGGAAAGCAACTATTGAAGTGGCTAAAGTGATCGTCGAATTTTTATATCAATATGGCATTGAGAGATCTGTTTTTGTGAAGTGGAGCGGAAATGGGGCACATGTTCACATAAATCCTATGGCATTTAGCGACGAAATAACTACAAAGATTAATCCTTTGGATATAGCTTATGCAATAGTTGAATACGTAAATATAAGATTAAAGCAAAAATATATCGAGATTGCTGAGAAATTTAAGGCACCAGAGTTAAAAGTGGAAAACAAAATGGATATAAAAAGAGTTTTTACATGTCCATTATCACTTCATCGAGAAGTGAGTAGAGTAGCAATATGTATAGATCCAGAAAAACTTGAAAACTTTGATCCTACATGGACACGGCCAGAAACGTACCGCCATTATACTGATTGGAGGAGATACAAGGAAGGAGAAGGAGATAGATTAGCTGAGGTAGCTTTTGAAACCATTGGACCATGCCCCTACCTCGGATCCACTAAGAGACGAAGAAGAAAAGGCACCAGGCCCGATGAAATAATAAGAAAATTTCTAAAATTTGATGTGTGAGGTAAACGTATGGTTGAGGTAACTTGGTATTGTATGCAATGTGGACAACATAACACAATTAAATTTGAAAATATACCGGCTGCGCCTCATTTTCATTATCTTAAATCTGTTTGCGGTGAATGTGGTGCGGACATCTATATTCTTGCATGGAAGTGTCCCAATTGTCAAGAAACCTATCGAATAGTTTCAAATTTTGACTTTCTTTCCGCAATTGCAAGGAGCGTCCAAAATTTTCTTGACGTTGGCGAAGATATTTCAATTAAAATACTTGGACAGCGATGTGTGAAATGTAGAAAGGCATATCAGTTAATTTTAGAGAATATCATTGCTTTTTAAGCCAATCAGGATGTATTATTTGATTATCTTATCTTCATTAATACATGGTGTCCATCTAGTTATCATTGGTACTCTATCGAAGTCGTCGTCGGTTGAAGCAATGTTCCTACAGTTTATGGCAAGCATGACTGAAAGATGTAAAGCATCTCTAGGGAGAAGGAGATATTTTTTCATGTAGTCTACCAAGTTTTCAACATGTTCTTTGGAAATGTCTATTATTTTTAGGTTTTCGATTCCAAGAATAGTGTCTAAGCCTAGTTCTACATAGTTTGAAAAGTTGGAAATTACCTTAGGATTTTTTCGCAGGATATTTATAGGATTTTCTTGAAAATTTTCTTCAATTTTCTTAAGTAGTAATTTATATGCAAGCTCGTCTAAAACTAGAGGTGAAGTGTATCCAATAATTTCTTTTCTTTCAATTTTCTCCAAAAGGTTTGTACAGATTTCCTGTATCTTTTTTGGACCCCTTAGGTATAGATGAAAAATATTTGCATCTATAAAGATAGACTTATTTTTTGGAAACTCAGACAGCTTTTTTATCAAATTTATTTCTCCCCTGCTTTCCGTATTTTTTCTCGAAATAAAATGCCAACAATTCTGGGTCCAATGTAGCGTATTCGATCTCATCACTATCTGGAGGCCCTAGGATCCCGGCATTTTCTCTCACTTTCACTTTCCTAATAGGTTTTAGTACAGCTTCGTTTTCATCGTAAATAAAAATGATTTCAGACCCTTCAGTTAAATTCCATGTCTTTCTTAACTCAAGTGGCAAAGTAATCTGACCCTTTTTACGAACCTTAACTTTTACTTTTTGCATTTCGACCACTACACAAAAGTTAGAATATATATTATTAAGTCTTACCATCGACTTCTATGTTAGAATTATGTGTATAAAATGAGAACCTATATAAGATATGTAGGGAAAATTAATACTATCAAAATGTGTGAAGTTTTATGTTATTCTCTTAAATGAAATTAGTATAGCTTCATTTAATTTAATCCGAATATCAATAATGAGAAATTTCCCAGAAAACCCCAATCATCTAGACTCATGGAATTTGAACTATTAAAACGTGAATTAATCTAGAAACATAATAATCAAGTTCAAGAAAAATCACGGTTTCCTTATAAAAGACAGTTCGCACCTCTTCGCCTTATTTATCTCCTTGTTGGGTTCACAAAATTTCCTATTTAAAGGTTTAATGTAAGATAGCATTATGGAGAATGTGATAGCCATTTGTGCTAAAACCAGAGTTCGAGAGGGTTAAATATCATATCGTCAGATTTAATTGTAATGTTAAAACTTGGCTGCGGTTGAAGTTTAATGTTGGAGTTAAATGTTAGAAAATTGAATTTTACGGTTGGATGGGTTTCTAGAGAAGAGTTTGAGAAAATTACTTTGATAGCAGACTATATTGGTTATGATAAAGCTAGAAAATGTAGCATATATAGGTTAAACCTCGAGAAGTGCAGAAAACTAGGTGTAGAAAGAGCTAGAGAAATACTTGAAAAATATGGTGTAAGAATCTCTGAGAGCCTTGCAGGAATTTTAGAGAAAGCCAAGAAACCTATTGCAGTCGTAGATTTGAAGGGTAGTGATCTAATTATTCACGGATTGAATGAAAACGTTCCTGAGTTGTTAAATGTTTTAATATGGGATAAAGTTGACAAGATTTTTAGGTCAAAGCCATTCAACTACCATGAAATATGCGGAATATTGAGGCAAAAAGGATATCACATAGTTTCTACGGTGAGGGAGGATTGGAATTTAGGTGTTGAAACAAAACCTACTTTTGAGTTAAGACCTTATCAATTGGATGCTTTTAAAGCATGGGAAGATAACAATTATCGTGGAGTGATTGTTTTACCGACTGGAGCAGGTAAAACCCTCTTAGCTCTCTACGCGATTCATAAACTGAAATTAAGATCGTTAATAGTTGTTCCAACAATAGATTTGCTTCGACAATGGCAAGAAAAAATAGTAGAAGGGCTAAATATACCGGAGGATATAATTGGAATATTTGGCGGCGGGAAAAAGGAAATTAAGCCAATAACCATAATAACTTATGACAGCGCTTATACAAATGTTCATAATTTGACGGATAAACATGGACTACTGATTTTCGACGAAGTACATCACCTTCCATCTCCCAGTTACCGTAAAATTGCTGAATGCCATGTTGCCTGGAAACGTATGGGGTTAACTGCTACACCTAAGAGAACCGATGAACTTCACAAAGAGTTAGATTATTTGGTTGGTCCAATTGTTTACCATGTTGGTTTTGACGAGCTTGCTAGGGAAGGTTATGTGGCGGAATATGTTACAAAGCGTATTTATGTTGATTTAACTCCAAGAGAAATGGAGGAATACGATAAATTAATGAAAATATATGATCACTATGTTGAAAACTACGTTTATGTTCGAGATCCTCGGGAAGCTTTCCGT
This sequence comes from Candidatus Baldrarchaeota archaeon, assembly GCA_016840485.1. GTDB lineage: Archaea > Asgardarchaeota > Baldrarchaeia > Baldrarchaeales > DXJG01 > DXJG01. The sequence goes on along the minus strand of JAEOSG010000027.1, from coordinate 1,743 downwards.
CAAGTAATTCTTCGCAGCAGAGTTGATAGAAAGGCTCATGAAGCGCTTTTAGCAAGGGAAAAGGCAAGACAATTAGCTTTGAATGCTAAAGGAAAAATAAAGAAGCTAGAAGAACTTCTTGAAAAATATAAAGATAAAAAAATCTTAATTTTTTCGCGATACACAGACATCGTTGATGACATTTCAAGTAGATTGTTGATTCCGAAGATAACTCATAAAACTCCGGAAAAAGAAAGAAAAAGTATCCTTAAAGCCTTTAGGGAAGGAAAAATAACAAAACTTGTAACGGGAGAAGTATTGGACGAAGGTATAGATGTCCCCGACGCTTCGGTAGGGATAATTATCTCTGGGACGGGAAGTGAAAGACAGTATATACAGCGTTTAGGAAGAATTTTAAGGCCAAAAGAGGAAGAAGCAATACTCATAGAATTAATAACAAGGAAAACAATCGACGTATCACTGTCCAAAAGAAGAAAACCTACCATTGATTAGCAACCAGTGGAACTTTCTTTAGGAAATACAATGATAAATGAAAGTTCTTGCAATTGTTCGATTTTAAGATAGGTATCGTTTTGCGTAAGGACATATTGGAACGTTATATTTTTCCGCGTCTTTTTTCATTATTTTTGCGCATTTTTCACATGACATCGGTATGGCTTTAACCTTTGGTTCGTTTTTTATTTCGTTTATTATTTTCCAAGCTTCTTCCACGCTTCTTTCATCTCCTTTAATGATCATAGTAAGTATGCCATCTCCCTCTGCACTTCCCATGGAGATTGGAATAGCTTCGGCGCCGGTTAATACTTTTATTGCATCTATTTCGGTAAATACTTTTCCTGGTAAAGGCAATAAGCCTATGGGCATACCCATAGATTTAGATACTTTGCAAATACCGCTTTCAGCAATTGCTTTTTCTATCGGTATTGGAATTGTTTTATTCAGAGTCATTGGGACTAGGAGTTTTATTCCTTTTCCAAGTATGAGGCCTATTATTTGTCCGATTTCTCCACCGTCAGGATCTCCTAACATGACTGCAGCTCTGCCATAGGGGTCAAGGACATTTCCGCTTTTTATTATAACGTCATCTGGTCCCATTTTCATAACATAGGGGTACATGTTTTGATTAGGCGGTATTCTGTGAACATTTCCTTTAATTATGATAACGGTTGGAAGTTGCTGGTCGAAGTCTGTGACACATGTTCTTCCATCTGAAGTTATTATCCCGCATGCATATCTACCTTTGTCAACTTTCTCTCCTGTAAGCTCCTCAACAATGAATGCTCCTGTTGTGGAATTGGCTATTCCGATAATTCCGTTTTTTAAAGCTTCTTTAACGAAGTCTAGTTTTGCTATGCCTTTTGCAATCAACCTCTTAGACATAGAGGGGGTGAGAGAAACCTGAACTCTCATTTCAAACACCAACCATTAATATTAATTGGCTTGCAAAATGTAAAATAAGGAACAAAGTACACGAAATTTAATATTTGGTTTCGATACTTAAAATGTTTACCAAGTTAACGGATAAAGGTAGGTGTACTTACTATGATTATGTCTTATGACCATGTGGCTGATGCTCTTTACATAAAGTTTTCTGATGGAGAAGTAGCTGACAGCGAGGAAATATCAGAAGGCGTCATTATCGACTATGATCGAAACGGACGAGTTATTGGAGTTGAGATATTGAACTTTTCTAAAAGGAAAATAGATCTAAACAGATTAATAATGATGAAGGAAGAAGAAATA
>JAEOSG010000026.1 GCA_016840485.1 Candidatus Baldrarchaeota archaeon | reverse complement strand
AATAGTTACGCCAAACTCAACAGAAGGTTGCATACCTGGAGCTTTCGAAAGCTACAGCAATACATCGAATACAAAGCAAACTTGGAAGGTATACCTGTTGTGTATATCGATCCCAAGAACACTTCTTCAAAATGCCATAGATGCAGGCATATTCTTTTTCTATTTTGTTATATTATGAGCAAAAATGAGCAAATTTGAAAAACTATATAAGCCAGATGAAGTTTGTAAGATACTGGGAATATCCTATGTGACATTTCGGAGATGGATAAGAGAAGGGAAACTCAAAGCGATAAAGACACCAAGCGGGAGATGGAGAGTTCCAGAGGGTGAAATAAAGCGTCTTCTTGGAGTCGAGGAAATTCCTCGTGAAACAAGATGTGTCATCTATGCTCGTGTGAGTTCTCACAAACAGAAACAGCAGGGAGATTTGGAGAGACAAGTAGAAGCTCTCAAAAAGTATGCTCTTGAGAGAAATTGGAGAATAGTTGATGTTATCAAGGATGTTGGTAGTGGTTTGAAGGAGGATAGAAGAGGTCTCAGGCATCTCATTGAGTTGGTCAAAAAGCATAGAGTGGATGTTGTTCTCGTAACATTTAGGGATAGGTTAACGAGGTTTGGTCTCAAGTATTTGGAGTGGTTTTTTGAACACTTTGGTGTCTCAATAATATCTATTACGGATGAGAAAAAATCACCTATTGAGGAGCTTGTTGAGGACTTAATCGAGATTATTGTTAGTTTTGCTGGAAGAATTTATGGTATGAGGAGTCATAAGGTAAAGAGGTTAAAAGATGTTGTTGAGAGGGAGCTATCTGATGTCAAGAAACGATAAGGATGTTAGGGGGTTGTCCCTGAGCAGTCATTCGCAATCAAGATTAATTAATAACTAATGATGTTAGGGCATTTAAGGTTAAGCACAGTTTCAATGTTGTGCACCTATTAGCAATGTTCAGATTGCTATTGCAGAAAGCTGTAGATATGATATGGGAGAATGTTGAATGGAAACAAGAAATCGTAGAAGATAGCTACATCATTAGGTTCTCTGGGAAGGACTACAAGAAAAAGCTTGAGAGCACAATTAAGTGCCTTGAGATTCAGGGGAAAAAGTTTGTTGTTTATGAGGATGCAAAGAGAAAGAGTTGTGTGATAAGGGTTTTCTATGTAGCTACCAGATTAGTTCCAGATTTCCCAAGAGATAGGGATTTCAAAAGAGCATTGCGTAATGAGTTGCTACAATTTTGGAGAAACAGAACCGCCTATGCATCACACTATGTTGATTCAGCCATAAGAACAGCATATTGGATTCTCCAGTCTTGGAAAGAAAATTATCTAGATGGGCGATTCAAGAAAAGAAAACCCAAAATCAAAAAATTGTTTGCTAGGATCAAGAATTCGCTCTTTTCTTGGAATGGAAAAATACTCAGACTCACGGTCATCCCAAGGGAGCGATATTTGGTCTTTGATTTGAGCAATACTTGGTTCATCGAGAGAACCGAGGGTTGGAAACTCGGGGAGATTATCCTTAAGGAAAACGAACTCATACTTATGTTCTCCAAAGAAAAGGAAGAAATTCCGTCACGAGGAATAATTGCTTGGGATTCAAACAAATATTCGCTAGATGGTTTTGGCGACATTGGATATGTCAAAATCGATATAAAACAACTATACACAATCCACATAACATATCACAACATTAGGAGAAAACTGCAACAACTCCTAAGGAAAACACCCAAAACAGCCCGAAAACTCTTGAAGAAGTATAATGAGAGGGAAAGAAATAGAGTTAAAGACTTTATAAACAAAATAACCACGCAAATTTCAAAGAAGTTTGGAGAATATGTGCATTGCTTCGAAAAATTGCAGAAGCAGGGGATGTTTGATTGGTCAAAGAAACACAATAGAGATATAAGCGTAATCAATTGGAGAACAATCAAACAAAAGCTGGAATATAAAGTCATAAAAATGAGAGAGATAAATCCAAAATACTCCACCAAAACATGTTCGAGATGTGGAAGCAGAAATACCACAATCAAAAATGGAGAGGTAATCTGCAGAGATTGTGGATTGCGAATAGACAGACAACTGAATGCATCCATAAACCTATTTTTAAGAGCAAAAAAACTAAAACCCAACCCTAAAGTTTGGAAAAAGATTGTGTTTCCAAAACTAAGGATGTGCCCCGTCGGGGTCGGGGTGAACGGGGTCAAGCCTAATGAAATACCCCCAATGAACCCAGAGGGGGATGAAGGCAATGAGACCCAAGTCCCTGAGCAGTCATTCGCAATCAAGATTAATTATAACTAATCAAAACTCCTCAGGGACAACCCCCGAACAAATGGGAGAGAATTCAGATGCTCCAGGTGTGGTTTGGTTTGCAATCGAGATTTAAACGCTGCAATAAATATAGCCTACTCCTTAACGAGAGGAGTAGGATGGGGGAGCTGTGAATTTCCCTCGAACTCCCACATGAAGTGCTGGTGAAAAGCCAGCACAGAACGGGAGAAGCCACTGTCTTTAGATGGTGGCAGTTCACAAACGATATGTTAAAAAGGTCTTCCTTTTTAAGTGAAGGTGAGTTTACAAAAGGTCATCCTATAATCGATATTTGGAAATGGAGGAACAATAAATGAGCGGAGAGAAAATATATTACCGTGTGGAGAATATAGTGGCCAGTGTGATACTAGAGGATAGAATAGACCTAGAAAAAGTGGCAAACGCTTATCACAGTGTCGAATACGATCCAGAGCAGTTTCCAGGGCTAGTATTTAGGCTTCAAAATCCTAAAGCTGCAGTACTTGTATTTAATACAGGTAAAATGGTTGTTACTGGCTTAAAAAGAGAAGAAGAAGCAGAAATTGTCGTCAATAAAGTCATAGAGAAGATAAGAAAAGCGGGAGTACCGATTAAAAGTAAGCCACAAATACAAATACAAAACATAGTATCTTCAGGAAGCATAGGTGGAGAAATTGATCTTGAATTAGCTTCAATAACTCTTGATGACTCCCTATATGAGCCGGAACAGTTTCCAGGACTAATTTATAGAATGAAAGACCCTAACGTTGTATTTCTACTTTTCAGTAGCGGAAAAATAGTATGTACAGGCGCCAAAAAAGAAACTGATGTAGCAAGAGCTGTTAAAAAACTTGCAAAAGAGTTAAGAGAACTCGGACTTGTTACTTAAACAAACTCTAACCTTTTTATATTAGCATTGAGAAATATTAATATCCATTTTTAACCAAAGATAAAATAGCGACCCTTTTAACATTTTGGGGGAAAAATAGCTGAGATTTAAATGTCAAATGTGTGGAAACTGTTGTCGAGACAAAAAGATGATAGTAACACTAACTCATATTGATGTAATTAGAATAGCTTCTTTCTTAAATTCAGATGCACGGGAAGTTCTAAAGTACGTAGCATTTTACCAAATAATCGGTGAAGGCGGTCAGAAACTTATAACACCTCCCATTATTACAACAAGGGGTATAGCATACTTGGGGCTCCTTAAACTAAGTGATGGATCATGTATTTTTCTCTCAAAAAATAAATGCTCCATATACCCTGCTAGACCAACCGCCTGTCGCAATTTTCCGTTTACCTTCCAAGTGAAAAATGGATGGCTGTATCAAGGAATATCGATAAGGGCAAAAGAGTACTGTAAAGGGCTTGGAAAAGGCGACGAGATAAGCGAGAAAAAATTAGCTAAAAAAGGCACAAAAACTATTAAAGAACTAAAAGAATATGAAGAACTTGTTTCAAAGTGGAATAGCCTTGCATTAAAAGGCCAAATATCCCCTACACCACAGCTATTTATCGAATATGTTCTTTCCAGAGGATTTTTGGATTTATCCTTACTTCCACTTAAGTAATTCTAAGTAAGTTGAAAGACTGATATCCCGAATTTTCTCCTAAGTTTATGTGGTCTTCCTTGCGAACTTCGCAACACCAACGGTGAAAAATCTGTTATAAAGGTAGGATAAGATTTACAATAAATTCTTGAAGTTTTTGTTTGAAAAGAACATTTGAACATATTCAAAACAACTTTTCTAAAACAGTTAAAGAACATTCAAAGCAAAGACTACCAATCCTTTCTGAAAATATCAACTACACTACTTTTAAATCCAAAAAGCGGTTGTGTTGGCGCCTAGCACATAGTAAAAATTGAAGTGAAATACTACAAGTAGTCAGCTAAAATGCTTAAAACCAAAAAGTATATGTGTAGCCGAGAGGTATACAAAAGTAATACCTCTTTATTGCGGGGGGTACCATTTGCACCTTAGAGACATGGCGCGGAAAGCTATCGAAATTCTTCAAGAAGTTGGCGAGGAAGGGTGCCTCATTCTGGAATTAGCCTATAAATTGGGAGTTTCGCGAAGACGTATCTATGACATCATAGCAGTACTAAGGGCAGCTGATTTAATAACAACCAAAAGAGAGAAACGAGGTACCAGAATAATATGGAAAACGGAACTACACTACTTAAAAGAGAAAAAAATGCTTCTAGAAGTCATTAAAAAAGAAAGAACGCTAAGAAAAAACATTGAAAGAAAACTCTTAGAGTTAAGGGATAAAGAAACCTGGATGAGGGAGGAGGAAAAGAGGGGGAAGGTTATAGTTCAAACACCTGAAATGGTAAAATTTAATGTAAGCAAATTAAGAATAAGGAGTGATGGCGGGTACTTAAAGGTATCAAACAAAGGCATAGAAGCAATTGTAGAATCTACGCGTCCAGGTATAATTGTTGAACCCGTACGCATATATGCTTCGCAAAGAAGACCAGAACCGCTAAAAGAACCCTGAAAAAATAACTACCTTTTCACTACCCAGAGTATCAGGAAATCGGTACTTAAAAAATTATTTGATATAACATCTTACCATAAATCATGTTTTCTCATTCTACTTTCAGAACTTTTACGATCTCCCCTCTCTTCACTTCTCTAAGCTCGTTTAAATCGCTAATAACTCTGCCTATGACGTTAACCTCAGAATATGGTTCAATTTTTTCGTAGAAAATACATAAAGCATCTCCCATCGGCCAATATGCTATGTCCCCAGGTTCTATGTCTTTTCTCGCCTTTTCTTTTCCCATCTTTATTCCAACATTAAAATAAATTTCACCAGGCTTTTGGGGAGGCCACAACATAACTCTAGAAGTTATTGGAAGCTTTAGCAAAAGCTTTTCGATAGTTCTAGGAGCTTTTATTCTTATAAGTTCGCCTAAAACTTCTTTTCCGCCTCCAAAAACAAATTTTACTTTAAATCTACTAAGCTCACTCATTCAAACACCTCAATACTTCCTTTAAAATCTCTTTATTTAATATTTCGCATAACATCATAGCAGCAATTATTTAATAAACTCTAAGTAGGGACTAGGTGCGAACCATCACAACTGGGAGCAAGGTGAAGTTCGGGGAATCCTTCTCTACATGTAGCAAAAGTTAATCCATGTTTTACAGCAATTTTCCTAACTTTTTCCATAAGTTTTTTTCTAACGGATGAAGGAAGGTAGCGGGAAGCTCCTATCTTTTCACCTAACTTAAAATAATGTTTATACAGTTTTCTTGAAATTGCTGGAAACCTTTTCTCAAAACGTCTCCAACTGTCAAACTTAGGTTTAAAGGTAGAACTGACGATGTGAAGCGCGCCTGCTTCTGCTACAGCGGATATAACATCCTCTATGTCTTTCTCATTGCTATTTAAATACAATATTATGGGATCCACCCTTACAGAAACCTTTACTCCTTTCTCAACAAGTTTTCTAATAGCATCGATCCTTTTCCATGGACTTGGAGCATAAGGTTCCAGCATAGCCGCAATTTCTTCGTTCACGGTTGTTATTGTAAAGCTAACGGAACTACGCATAGATGAAAGAACATCAACATCTCTAACCACGAGATCAGACTTAGTTATGATTAGAACCCTAACGTCATGTCTCTTAAAAAGCTCCAAGATTCTTCTCGTTAATTTTAAGTCTTTTTCAATAGAAGGATAAGGATCAGAACTGTTCGACATAGAAACAACGAGACTTTTATTAATTTTCCTAATGTCTTTACGAATTTTTTCTAAAAGTTTCTCTTTAGGTCTGCAGTTAAAGGCATGAGGAATATATGAGGTAATGTAGCAGTAAATGCATTGATGCGTACAGCCAGTATAGGGATTTAAAGTATATTTTGGAGGACATGTGCAAAGAGGACTTTTCCAAGGATCAAAAGGTTTAATCACTTGCATAATTTCTCCCAAGCAAAGAAATGGTCTTATCTTTAATACTCAATAGTACAAGCATTTTAGTTTTCAAGTATTTAAGTTAGGGTTAAAAGATTTATGTTTTCTTCAATAATCATAGTTGAAAGGAAAAATTAATGTAGAAAAATACAAATGTTAGATTCAGGTTGGTGCAGACAATGAAACCATGGCTACTAAACATCTTAGCTTGCCCAATATGCAAACATCACCCACTTGACGCTTACTTTTATACCTGGGAAACTCCGAACGGACAAATAAAAGAAATATGTGAGAAAGCAGGCGAACCAGTAGAGGAACACCTAGAAAACTACAAAACAATGTTAAAAGACCTCATAGATGGAATTATCAGTCCACCAGCAATAGAAAAAATCAAGGATGAAACAGAAAATGAAACAACAATAAAAACACTAGAAAAAGTTAGACAAACAATTTTAGGGCTTCTAGAGAAAGAAGACATAAAGAAAGCAATAGAAGAATTCAAGAAACTTGAAGAACAAGTTGAAAGCAAAGGAAGAGAAACCATAGAGAAAGAAAAAGAAAAAATAATAGAATCCATAGCGGAAAAATACCTAAAAGAACTAAGCCTCCTATACAATTACATGATGCTCCTAGAAGTTAAGGAAGCCCTCTTATATTGTCCAAACTGCGGTAGATGGTACCCCGTAGGAAACCAAGTGGAAGGAATCCCCGAAATGCTACCTGACGAACTTAGGGAAAAACATGTAGACTTAAAATTCTTTGAAAAGTGGAGAGAAAAAATACCTCAAAACATTCTTAAAGAAGGAAAACCCTTTGCTCTACCATAAATTCTTCCCCTTTTACGCCCTAAAAAGATCCAATCCCCATCTTTAATGAAATATTGCAGTCTAATGCTAAGAATATCTCCCATTCTCCATACTTTTTGTTCTTCAATCAAATCTCTTTGTATAAAACGGTACAAGTTAGAGGTAAAATTATAGCGCTGTAAAACTTCAGTTTCCGTAATATCTGTATCTACCATTTTTGTAGATAGCCTTTGTGTTAAAACATGTTCACTCACATTTACATTGAAGATAATCGTTGTTCTAATCCACACATGGATAGAGAATTCCAAATACAAAGGAGTATAAAACTCCTTAGAGAAATTAAATTTAACCACATATATTCCTGGTTGAAAGTCTGGTGGAATATACCATAAATAAATAACACTCCCATTATCATCAGTTAACTCTTTTAAAATGATTATACCATCGTTTAATTTAGCGGAAACCGTAACATTAGGAACAGGATTCTGATCAAAAACATCTAAAACAAAAATTTCGAAACTACAGTTCTCACTCCTACAAACATCTAGTGAAGACACGTTAATGGAAACATTAAACATGGATTTTACAGATATCGAAACGTTACAAAAACTAACATCATAGTTGATCTCATTGAATGTAACATTCAAAACATGAAAACCAATATTTTCACTAAGCGAGATGTTCAGAAGAAATACACTTGACCCATTAGATAAGGAGACATTAAACAGTTCAACATTATCCCAATAAACTTGAACACTACCATTTAAAGGAACCCCATCATCAGAGCAAACATAAATATTAACCGTAACGCTATTTCCCCTTAAAACATCGGAACAATTAACAGAAACATAAGTTAGAGAAACCTCCCTAAAAAACTGTTCCCAAATAACCGAAAAATTCTCGTAAACCACCGGATCCCTAGTATCCATGAACCATCCTGCAACATGACGATAACCCGGCAAAACATTCGCATAAGCAGCAGGAATCTCCACCTGAAACTCGCTATAACCACTCTCATTAGTAACCTCAAAGCCACTAAGCGGAAACTCCATAGACCACTCACCGAAAAGAGAAACATTAACACCAGAAACACTTAACCCCGTAAAATTATCAACGACCCTAAATGAAACCCAGTAACTCTCACCAACATAAACCACGTTCGGAAACTTCTTAACAACTTCAACTTTTAAAGGTCTAGGCAAAAATTTCGGAAGCACAAGCGTGCTATTCGAAGGATTAAAAGTTTCATTACCTAAAAACTCAGCATATATAGAAAAACTCCCAGAATAAGGTGGAGAAAAAACTGTTTCAAAAATACCACTACCATTAGTTACACCACTCACATTAAACACAGTAACATTTCTCCAATCAAAAACAAAAACATGCACCTCACCAGATGAAATAGGAGAATCTAAAATATCATCAAAAAGTTTCACAAACACTTTAACAGGTTCAAGAGCATAAGAAACTATCTGACCACCTCTTATAGCAGTATTTCCAATAAAATCATATTCTAACTCTATTCGCGTCGGCTTAGAAAAGTTAGATGAACCAGAAGAAACCTCCACAACAAATGTAAACCAACCTGCCTCATAATCCTCATTTTCAAAACTGTGAATTTCAATAGTATAATTACCAGAAAAACCATTAGGATCAAACTCAACAACAAACTCTCCATCTGAATCCGTCACCGTAGAATTACTCAAAACTAAACTTCCATTAGGAGAGAAAACACTAAAAGAAACATTATTACTCACAACAGGAAAACTAGAATTATGTTCATTAAACAACCTAAAAGTTAAAATCACACTTGAATTATCAACAGGAGGATCAGGATAAACATATTTTAAAGAACAGTTTTGACCAGCTCTAACAACAGTAAAAAATACAGTTTCAGAATCACTAGCATAAGGACTACCACTAGTATCAGAAGGTAAATCCGCAGCCTCCACATAAACTTTAGCCCAACCATCAGTACCATTAACACCAGGATTCCAATCAAAAGGATCAAGATAAAACGTAACCACACGAGTTACAGCACCATAATCAGAGAAACTTTCCTCCCCTACAGTAGAAGAATTAAAACCAACACTAAAAGTAGCAAGAGTATAAGAAGACCCCTCAACAAAATAACTACTATTAACAAAAACAGGCTCACCAACCTCATAAACAGTTTTATCAACTTCAACATAATAAACTACAGCCGTAGCAGGACTAGCAACACCAACTTCAACTAAACCCAAGAAAAACAGCAGCAAAACCAAACCCAAACCAAACCCGATACATCTACCTACCTGAGCCAAACTTGACCCTTAAACAATATTACAAAAAGGAATATAAAGAGCAATAAAACAAACGTCTACTCCAAAAGAAAACCTAACTTCTCATCAACCAACCCATTATCCAACTTCTCATATCTCTCAGTACTGCCCACGTCATACCAAAAACAATCAGTTACATATCCGTACACTGGCTCTCCGCGTTCAATTAAGGCTGGTATAACATCGCCAGATAGATCAATTTCATTTTTCTCACGGGCTAATTCATTTAATAAGTTAAAGACCGTCCCCTCTAAGATTAAAATGCCTATGTTAACGGGTTTTTCAAGTTCAGGTTTCTCAACAAAACCCTTAACCCTACCATCACCATCTAAGTCAGCGACACCAACTCGAACAGTAAATCTTCTAGCTAAACCAACAGTAGCAACACTACCCTTCTCCCTGTGAAAACGCAACATATCAGACAAATCAATATTAGATAAAATATCTCCGTAATAAACCACAAAAGTATCATCCTTACTTATAGCCCCGTGTCTAAAAGCATTCAAAACAGCGCCACCAGTACCTTTAAGGGAAGGATCATCCATAACATATTGAATACTAACACCAAAACGTTTGCCGTCATCGAAATAATTCTTAATCTGCTCAGCCTTATAATTAACAAGCAAAACAACATCCCTAATACCGTGATAACTCAAAAGCCTAACAACATACTCCAACAAAGGCTTCTGCTTACCCCCAACAGGAACCATAACCTTCTGAAAATAGTAAGTCAATGGGCGAAGACGCGTACCCTTACCACCACACAAAACAACACCAACAACCATTCGCCCAACCTCACCTATACATACACTAACTATTCATTATGTCACTATCAACATAATGAACTTAATAACCGTTATTGTTGACATTCACTCACTTTTGTAACCATTCACTTCAAATAACTCTTTATAAAACAGTTTCCAAAAGTTTCAGATCATCGGAATGTGCCAATTCTTAGGTACCTCACCAATTTTCTTGGCAGGTACACCTACAACGATAGTTTTTGGAGGGACATCCCTAGTAACAACGGACCCAGCACCTACCATAGCCTCAACACCAACCTCAACACCTGGTAAAATCGTGGAATTAGCACCAACACTAGCCCCCCTACGAATAACAGGTCCCTTCAACTCGTAGTCAGTTCTCATCAAATATTTATCATTAGTAAGAACAACATTAGGACCCAAAAAAACGTGGTCCTCAATTACAGTGTTAAGCGGAATGTAAACATTAGATTGAACAGAAACACGTCTACCAACTCTAGAAAAACCGTCAATTACAGTATTAGTACCAATCTTACTACCGTCACCGATCTCAGTTCCCTCACGCACCAAAACATAATGCCCAAACTCCACATCGCTCCCTATCTTAACATCCTCATAAACAACACAGCCAGAACGCAAAACAACATTATCACCGATCTCAACCAACTTTTTATCCACATCAACCTCACACCTCAAATCCTTTAAAACATCAAGCAAATTTCTCTTACAAGGAAAACCAATAACAACACTATCACCAACAAAACATCGAGAACCAATTTTTACAGGACCCAAAATCGTAACATTACGACCAATCCAAACACCACCACCAATCTCAACCTCACCTAAAATCACACTATGCTCGCCAACAAAACACTCACCTAAAAACCTAACACGCTTATCAACACAAACACCCTCACCAAACCTAACGCTCAAAATAAAACCACCCCTTAAAACACGTCTACAACTGTTTTAAAATATCTTTAACTTTCTCAACAACATAATTAACATCCTCCTCACTAAGAGCAGGATGAACAGGAAGAGAAAAAACCTCTTTAGCAACCTTCTCAGCTACAGGAAAACTACCCTCAACAAAACCAAACTCCCTATAACTTGGTTGAAACGGTATGGGAATCGGATAATAAACCTTCGCCTGCACACCCTCCTTATTCAAATCCTCAAGAATATAATTTCTCTTCTTAGCATCAACCCTAACAGTATACAGGTGATATACGTGCTTAGCATACTCTGGTTCAAACGGCAAAACAAGATCCAAATCAGCAAACTCTTCATTATAAAACTTAGCAATCTTCCTCCTTTTCTCAACAAACCCATCTAACTTTTTAAGTTGAACAAGACCAATAGCAGCTTGAATCTCAGGCATCAACAAATTATAGCCTAAAAGAACATGCCTATAATCACGAACCTCACCATTAAAACGCAAAAGCCTAGCCCTCTCAGCAACCTCATCATCGCTAGTAACAATAATACCCCCACCACCAGTAGTTATATTTTTCGTAGGCCAAAAACTAAAACAACCAACATGACCAATGCTCCCAACCTTACGACCCTTATACTCACCACCATGAGCCTGAGCAGCATCCTCAACAACAAACAAACCATACTTCTCAGCAATCTCCAAAACAGGATCCATATCCACAGAAAGACCATAAAGATGAACAACAACAATACCCTTAGTCCTATCAGAAACAGCATCCTCAATCTTCTCAACATCCAAATTATAAGTACTTGAATCAATATCTACAAAAACAGGCTTAGCACCCACAAGACGAATACAATCAGCAGAAGCAATAAAACTAAAAGGAGTAGTAATAACCTCATCCCCTGGACCTATACCCAAAGCAAGAAGAGCAATATGAAGAGCAGAAGTACCACTATTAACAGCAACACCAAACTTAGCGCCACAATAACTAGCAAACTTTTCCTCAAACTCCCTAACCTTAGGACCATTCATCAACCAACCACTTTCCAAAACTTCACGAACCGTCTTAAATTCTTCACGATCAAAAACAGGCTTAGCAATAGGAATAACCCTTTTCAACCAAACCAACCTCACAACTATATTCGATAACTATACATCGCTCTTACTATTAAAATCACTCGTCACCTAAAACTAAAGCCAACAAACTAAAAACGTAAACTACTTCGCTGTTAGTTAGGTCTAACTATGTGGTTTTACTCTTCCCCACTTAAACTCCAACTAATAATTCCAGAAATCAAACTAACTGCAGCTAACACCAAATGAATTAAAAAGGTTCTTAAAACAAACCAACCAAGGAAGATCAAAGCGACACCAACCACTACACTCGCCAAAATGTACAATTTCGACTTAGAAAGATTCCTAAGATCTAAAACCTTAGACACAAGCAAACTACCAAAATTAAACAGCAAATTCTTTAAATTCACCCAAAACATCAAAAACTCGTACAAAAACCTATTCAAAAAAGAACCACTAATAGTAATCGGTTTCTCAAAAGTTCTTAGAGAACGTAAATCAACTCCTTTAGCTCCACAATTTTCGCATTTCAAAAATAAAATTCTCTTCCCTTGACATTCCTCAACACTAAGATAGTTCTCCCATCCACAAACTCCACATTTAACAAGACACCGTTTTTCCTTACCCTCACTCATCCTATAAACCTCAATAATAAAATTAACCTATAGGGTATTTAAACCAACCGCATCACCATCAAAAAACAACCTAACAGACCACTACAAAACCTACAAGACCTAAAATAGCTAAAAATAATTAACCTCAACATATCTCACAATCCTACGGTGTTTGCAGCCTAAAGATTAGTAGCTTTATTCCATACAACAAACTCCTAAAAGTTTTTGACAAAATAAACAAACCAAATAAATTCACTTACTAAGCCGTTTTTCTCCCATAATTCTCCTTAAACCAAGCAATAGTCTCCAACAAACCCTCCCTTAAACTCACCTTAGGCTCAAACCCTAAAACCTTCCTAGCTCTACTAATATCAGCACAACTATACCTAATATCACCAAGACGAGGATCAGAATAAACAGGCTTAACATCCACACCCATCAACTCAATAAGCAGCCCAGCAAGCTCATTAATACTCGTACACCTACCACTCCCAACATTAAAAACCTCACCAACAGCATTTTTCGAAAACATAGCCAAAAAATTAGCCTCAACAACATCCTTCACATAAACAAAATCCCTAACCTGATTACCATCACCAAAAATAACAGGAGGCCTACCCTCAAGCAACCTATTAATAAAAATAGAAATAACACCACTATAAGGACCATAAACCTGCCTAGGACCATAAACATTAAAGTAACGTAAAACAACAGTCTCCAAACCATAAACACGGTAAAAAACCCTACAATAAAACTCACCAGCCAACTTAGAAACACCATAAGGAGAAATAGGATCCAAAACATCATCCTCACGTCTAGGAACACCGTGGCCCTCACCATAAACAGCACAAGAACCAGCAAAAACAAAACGCTTAACACCCACATCAACACAAACCTTCAAAACATTCAAAGTACCACCAACATTAACATCCTCAACCAAAACAGGATTCTCAACAGAAACAGGAACACTCACCAAAGCAGCCAAATGAAAAACAACATCAACACCCTCAACAACTTTCCTAACAACATCCCTATCCCTAACATCACCACGAACCAAAACAAAACCATCACGACCAAAACAACCACTTAAATTCTCCATTCTACCAGAAGAAAAATCATCTAAAACAACAACCTCAAAACCCTCACCCAACAACCTATCAACCAAATGACTCCCAATAAAGCCAGCACCACCAGTAACCAAAACCCTAGAATAACCACGCACATCAACCACCACACAAACATCACACCCACTAAATTAATATTTACCTAACCAACAACATAACAACATCAACATTGCTAAAATGAAATATTCCTGTACAACTAAGCACAACGCAAAACATACGAGGTGCACAGAGATGAGCGTACAGAAAGTAGTACGCGGCGGCCTATGGCTATACATAGACACGATACTCACATACTCCATAGGATACATATACTGGCTAATAATCTCCAGAATCGGAGGAGCAAGCATAGTAGGCTACGCAAGCACAGCAATTAGCCTAGCAATCATACTCCAAACCATAGCCCTCCTAGGCATACCAATCGGCCTACAACGTTTCATCGGAAAATCTTTTGGTAAAAAAAGGTACAGCGAGCTAAAATCATACTTCGCCTCCTCCCTAACGTTCTCAACAATCACTCTAGCCTCAACATGTATCTTAATCTACCTTCTTCTCCAACCTCTCCACAACATCACACACCTTGACAACATCTACATAATACTAGCAATACTTCTCCTCCTTTTTACTGGTATAAATTTAACACTCAAAAACTTTCTAATCAGCATAATATACATAACAAACATTTTAATCGCAGACATAACAGCCAATTCCATAAGACTTTTTTTAGGAGTCCTATTAGTTCTTAAGGGATGGGGGGGAGTAGGAGCAACAGCCGGATACGTATTCTCAGCACTTACTGGCACCATCCTACTAAGTTTCTATTCCACCCGTGTACTCAGAAAGTTTGGCGAAGGCAAAACAAAAATAACCTTCAAATTTATCAACGATGTCCTAAAAGCTGGCTTCGCAAGCTGGTTACCTCAAGTCATAACAATAATTGGTACTCAAATCGCCGTTCTCGCAGTTTTCGGATTTCGCGGTGCCGCAGAGGCAGGAATATATTACGTTGCGCAGGCAATATTAGGAATCGTGCTAGCACTTCCTACATCGCTGCTTGGCTTGCTCTTCCCAGTTCTAAGCGGCATGGACAATGGACGTAAGAAAGCAACGTGGAAAATCATACGAATATCTCTAGCCACCTCAGTTCCCATATCAATTGTTGCAATAATTTACTCAAAATTTATTCTAGGTCTACTTGGCCAAGAATTTACAGCAGGATGGCTAATACTCTCAATCTTATGTCTAAGTATTCCCTTAGCATGTATAGTTCAAGGAGTAATAAGTCTAACCTACGCTATTGGATTATATAGTATGGTACTTACTATAGGCTTAGTTATGAGTACTACCAGAGTAACCTTGTATTTCCTACTAGTTCCCACTTGGGGAGGAATCGGTGCATCAATATCTTTTTTAACAGGCTTTCTTACAGGCTTCTTTGCATCAATATACATAGCTCACAAAGTAAAATTTACAATAGAATGGAAGTCCTTCATCACAATAACATCAATACCAGCCCTAATAGGACTTCTAATATATCTACCCAGTTTGCCCTTCTATCTCGGTATTCCAATAATCCTATTTGGAACCACCATAGCGTATACACGACTCCGCGTCATAACCCGTGAAGACTTAAGCATAATAGCAAAAGCCATCCTACCACAAGAACTCATAAAACAAATAATACCCAAAGTAAACCCAATACTAAAAATACTCTTCGGAGAATAAATTACATAGAAAATAAAATAATCTACATGTTTTATCACAAACTGCAAACTATTTTACTCCCCTTTTATGCGAAAACGCTTTATAATTCTTAAATAACAAATGTAAATTATTACCACCATCCATGCTACAAGCGTAAGAGAAATCATAAATTTATCGATAGATGTAACAGTAATCTGAATTTTAATAATGTGATATCCCCTCGGCACCCTAAGAGCAATTATATGAGGATATGCGATTTCTATTTGCGTAGGTTCATTGTCCAAGGTTACCTTCATACTCTTATCATATATCACAGGGATAATTATCCAATAATCCCGTGGCACATCAATGTGTACCTCAAACAAATCTGCTTCCTGTACAACCGACACCATATTAATTTCCTCTGTTTTCCACGGTATCTCATTTCTACTCCGAGGAACATATGTTAAAGCATATACTGGAGTAAAATTTTCTATTCTAAAAAGATATCTATGAGTATAGTTTTCCAAAAGAGTTAATCGACCAGTTTCTTTTGCCTCTTTAAGCAACGATCGAACGATACTCGAAGCTAATTCAGGGAACACAGGGTCTTTACCATCCACTATAATATACTTAACCCCTAAATAACGCACAAGATTCAACATCTCCGCCGTGTTCACGGTTAGATTTCTTTCCAAATAAGCATACTTATCATAAGTCATCAAACTCCCCAAAGCATCAAACATTTCAGGTGGAAGACATTGAGGATACCATCCATTCAACGTAGAGTGATTTGTATAAAGAGGAGTCAAAGCACCCCAAGGCTCCCGTGGTAAAAAAAGAACCCTAAACCACCCTGAATCCCCCCTCACAACATCATACAACACATCGTATGTTTCAGGATGTACAGGAACATAAGGTCGATAAAAAACCCCTACAACCATCGTCACAACTATAAGCAGCACACCAAAAACCTTAAAGACACGAGTTTTCTCCAACTTTGAAATATAACATGCACCCATAAAAGTCACCACAAAACCAGAAACTGTAAGAACCCTATCACCTCCCACAATCGAAAACGGAGATACTTGAAAAACAGAAAGAATCAACGATATTATAATCGCTGCAGCCATAACCTCAAATACCCATTCCCAATACGGCTTCTTCCAATCCTTTCTTCCATGTTTCCTAAACATAACGTAAACAAGTGCAACAGCTAAGTAAATTACAATGGTCAACTCTACATGAAGAATTGAAATTTGATAAGAACTTTTCAACCACTCTTCTAAACGTTCTCCTTGAGAAAGAGGAGTAATTACAGGCAACATGGTTCCTCCAGCAGTTAAATAAGCATATAAGAAAGAAGCAGTAAGAGCAGCAGAGCATATACCAACTTTAAAAAGCCTTACTACGTCTTTTCTTAAAAGAAGCCATATCGTCGTCAAAACAACGACCCAAAAACCAACAGCAATATTCAAAAGCATTATTAAAGCTAACAAAAATGCAACTTCAACCACATACTTGTTCCGATTTACTTGGCTCATTTTATGAAGTTGCACTAGATACAGCGGCACAATAATGGTTGAAAAAGCCTGACCGAGAGAACCCCACATATAAAAAGGTATTATGTGAGCAGGAGAATAAATGTAAACAGTAGCAAAAATAATTGAAACACTTCTACTCTTAACAAAATATCTTAAAGCTTTATAAATGGATATGTAAGCCAAAGGAGTTATCAAACCCAAAAGTATTCTCGCAGCAATCCAAAAAGGCACAACAAAACTTAAAGACGCAAGAATATAGTAGAAAAGAGGCGAATAACTTCTTAAAAAGGGATTACCAAGATACCAAGACCAATCCCACCGACCCCAAAGCCAAAAAGGCAAAGTTTCCATTTGCTGTCTAAGCACCCACGCCTTATACACATGAGTAAAACCATCCCTTCCAACATTTACAAGATCTAAACTAAAAATTAAAAATAAAGCAGGAAGCAAAACCAAAAAATGAGATAGCATCCAAACAAACTTGCTTCCATTCACTTCTTTGCTCATCAATAGTCTTTGATAAAGTTTCCAATGTCTTTGGGCGCATTTTTCAACCGACCTATTTTCAGCAAGCCTTTTAAGGTTCTCAGAATACCTCTCTCCCTTTTTCTGATCATTTAATAATTCTACTATCACCTTTGCTAACTCATCAATATTCTCTGGATCTACCACCCTACCATTCTCACCATCTCTTATCTCTAAAAATTGAAGAGTTCTTGCTGCTATTACCGGAGTACTAAAGTTCATCGCAAGATGCAAAATCCCACTCGCCGAATAGTAAGATTTACCCTTTTCATAAGGTAATATTACCACATCAGCAGCACCAAAAAACACCGGGACTTCCTCATCTGGAATATATTTCGTAAAAAATCTAACACATCCACCTAGTCCAAGTTTTTTTACAAGCTTTTTTAAATCCCTCAAATATTTGTCTCCCCAGTACATTTCGCCCTTTCGAACTGCTCCAACTATCAACAACACGGCGTTCGGAATCTTCTCCCTAACCTTTTGAAAAGCTCTTACAACATACTCATAGCCTTTCCCTTTTCTTATTAAACCAAAAAGAAGCAAAACTTTCTTACCCTGAAGACTCAATATTCTTTTCGCTTTATCTTTCTTCATATTGGGTAGTTTCTTAACAAAATGAGAAATAACTACAACTTTTCTAGGCGAAATCCCATATTGTTTTAACAATGCAATTCTCATCTGTTTGGCGTGCACCACAATAACGTCACTTGCAGCAGCATAAAACTTAGTTAAAAAACTTATAGCTATCTTAACAAGACCTAAAGGATACCTTATGTTAAAAAGCCTTAGAGTTTCTTCGCCCAAACGCTTAAGATCAAATACCGTATGAAAAGTAACAACAATTTTTTTCCCAAGCAACCTAAGCATAAAAAGCATTAAAGCATAAAACAAATTTGCAAATAACGTACCAAAAATCAACCACTCATGCTGAAGATGTACAACTCCATAATTTCCCTTAAGTATCTTAAAAAACAACTTTAAGGGAGATAGTATGCTTGAACCCCTATTCCATGATTTTTCATATCTCAACTTTCCGTGATACGATTTGTCCGACAAAACCACCATTTTATCCCGTTGTTCCCTAGCTAAGACTCCGTAAAGACTTTCCGTATAAATTCCTATACCACACCTCGCCGAAGGCGATGTACTTATAATTGCTATCGCTGCCTTCCCTTCCAAAACGGTCACTTCCAGTAAAAGGCTATTAGCTAAAACTCAATAAACAAACAAAAGTATTTCGCATACAAAAACATTTATCGTCATATTTCTAACCTGATTCTACACGCTATCATTTAGCATGTCTCATTAACTATTTCTTAAATAACTTCTAAAAAATTAGTTGGAAAAAGAAAATAGGGAGCTTTGAATATTAAACTCTAAAAGCGAACTCCATTCACTTTATTTTGTCTTCCAAGTTAACCATATGTTCATTGCATAATTCCATATAACCGCTCCAATTGAACCAAAAAAGTTTGAAACAAAGTAATAGACGTCAAATACGTTTGTAAATAGGCATAAAACACCAATATTTATTAATATACCGCCAAAGCAAAACGCATTATATTTAAGGGCCCTTAGTACGGCATTAGTAGGTCTTTTAACTTGTTCACCCTTCAAAACCCATATCTCACTTAAAGCAAAACTAAATAAAATCATGGCCTCCAAACTCAAAATAGAAGAATAAATATAGTTTAGAGAAGAGTAGTTTGTTAAAATAAAGAAGAAAAACATGTTCACAAATAACGCTAACACACTAATTACCATGTACCTAACTAATTTCATAACTTCCCCTACAGTTTCCGAAAGCCTATACAAATGTCTCAAAAAATTCGCGTATTCGCCCAAATTTAACTTACTCTTCCCCATACCCCTCGTTCCAAAGGTGAAAGGTACCTCTGAGACATTTTCGTAATTTCCTTTAACCAAGATTTCGAGAAGAATCTTATATCCAACAGGATTTAACTCAACACCCTCAACAACATCCCTTCTAATAATAAAATATCCTGACAAAGGATCCTTTATACCTCTCGCCTGTGGAACTAAGACCTTGGTCAAAAATCTAGCACCTTTAGACACAACTTTCCGCTTAAACCCCCAATTCTCTATTTTTCCTCCCTTAGCATACCTACTCGCAACCACAATATCCTTACCATTTTTTGCCTCTTCTATCAAATTAGGTAATATTTCAGGAGGATGCTGCAAATCAGCATCCATCACACCTAAAAATTCTCCAGAAGCATGCTTAAAACCTTCAATAACCGCTGAAGACAACCCCAACTTACCTTCACGTTTAACTACTTTTACCGGGTAATATACGGATAACTCCTCAGCAACCTTCCAAGTCTCATCCGGACTATTGTCATCAACCACAATAATCTCATAACTACAGTAGTCGCGTAGAACCTCATGAATCCTTTTTACAAGTATAGGAAGGTTTTCCCTCTCATTATATGTTGGAATAATTAACGACAACACTGGCTTTTCCATATATTTCCCTCAGACCTTTACCATCCTTCATCGCAAAATCTTTACCAATTAATATGTTAAGTTTGTGCTTAACATAAGGTATGTAATATATAAATTGCTATCCTATAATAACTCTTACTTTCAGTCAATCCATCGACATAACATAACGTCTCATTTATGGCAAAATATTTGTCGTCTTTTTCTTCCCTAAATCAATTTTATTACAAAAGCTTGTAATAAAATATAACAAATCCAATTCATTTAAATACCTAATGAACCTTAAATTCTATATTGAGGTAAAAAGCATGAATAAAGCTACTAAGAGCTCCTATTACGTGAAATGTAGAGAATGCGGATGGGAAGGTTACACCCTACTTAGAGGTTATGGTAGCAATGGTTATCTATATCTAGAATGCGAAAACTGTGGAGCAAGAAACCTATACATAAATCCACCACCAAAGGGCAATGGGAAAATCTACATTGGAGGAACAATATTACACGATCTAACACATATAATCTCCAAGTTAATTCTTCTTGGTACTTATCAAATTAAAATCACCCTAGAAAACGGCTGGACATGGTTAAACAACCAGCCAAAGCTAAGGAAATATTCTCTAGGAGGGGGATTCATAATCTCCTTATCACTCATAGCCTGCCTAATAATCTTCAGAACATATTTTCTTCAATTCCTAATAGCTACAATAGGCACAATAGCCAGTACACTCGCACTAATTTTCCGAAAAGAATAACCCACACCATTAATTTACATCATCCTTAACTTTTAAATAATTACAACACGTAAAACAAACTATTTTCAAATCTTATCAATGTAACAGTAATAAAAATTGCCTGTTTTTATTTATATCCAAGAGCTCTTAACCTCCGATCTAAATCGTCCGATTCAAGATCAGCTAAGTGTTTTCTAATAAGGAAAATTATATATTCGGTCGGGCTTCTATAACCAGAGTCTTTTAAAGCCTTTTCTAAACGTTCATATAAAGGCTTAGGAATAGAGATATTTACATATTTAACCTTAGCCATAACAATTCCCCTAAATAAATTAGCAGCAAAAAATAAAAAACTAATGCAACAACGCATCAACCCTTCAAGGAAGTAGAAAAATGAAAGTCTTAGTCATAGGATCAGACGGCATGTCACCTATACTAGTGGAAAAATGGATGGAAAAACTACCAACCTTAAGAAAAATCAAAAAAGAAGGAATACTTGGAAAAACAATACCACCAATACCAGCACAAACCCCAGTAGCATGGACAACATTCATGACAGGAGTAAACCCGGGTAAACACGGAATATTCAGCTTCACAACAAGAAAAATAGGGACCTATAAGAGAAAAATCAACACACCAGACAAAATAAAAACAAAAACACTATGGAAAATCCTGAGTGAACACGGAAAAAAGGTAGGTGTAATAAACGTCCCTATGGCAAGAACAGAGAATCTAAATGGATTTATAATACCGGGATTTTTAGCAAAGAGAGAAGGAATACCATACCCGTCCAGAGTAAGAGAAAAACTGCAAAAAAAGTTCAAAATCAAACGGTTTATAGGAGATGTAGAGACAAAAGTGCTCCAAGAGGTTAAAGAAGAACCAGACAAGTTTTTTGAAAGAGTAAATGAAATAACGGACATGCAAGCAGACATAAGCTTATTTCTATTAGAAGAGGAAAAATGGGATTTCTTTATGACCGTTTTTATGGGGACAGATCGAATACAACACTTCTTCTGGAAAAACGTAGATGAAAACCATCCAGAATATGAGAGAAACGAGTTCACATTTAAAGTTGAAAAATATTATCAAAAAATGGATAAAATAATTTCAGAATTTCTCAAAAACATAGACTTGGAAGAAACTCTTTTTATATTCCTCTCAGATCACGGTTTCTGCCCGGTACACAGCGAAGTACTAGTCAACTGCCTACTATACAAGCAAGGTTTTGCGAAAGGAGGGACAGAGGGAAATATAGACGACGAAAATAGCATAGCTGTAGCATATGAGTATGGTGACATATGGCTAAACTTAGAGGGAAGAGAGCCAAATGGAAAGGTACAAGCCAAAAAATATAACAATATAGTTCAAAAAATCAAGGAACACCTAGAAAAAATTGAAGTAGACGGGCAAAAAATAGTAAAACATGTGGTTACGAGGGACGTTTATTGGGGACCCTACGTGAATGATGCACCAGACTTAATAATACTCTTTAATCCAGGTTGGCAAGCAAGTCGAAGCAAAGCAAAGAAATACAAAGACGGAAAATGCATTATTAGGTCAGAGAGGTGGAGCGGAGGACACGATGGAACTCATGATCCTAAAGATGTACCCGGTATATTGGCTTTACTTGGATCTAATGTTTCGAGTGTCTTGAAAACTGAAGTTAACCTTTACGATTTAGCTCCAACAGTATTAAAGGTCTTAGAAGTTTCAGTACCTAGTTATATTGATGGAAAACCTATTTGGCATTGTGATACTAATTTTACCACTTAAAAACAATAATGTCGTTTTACCCAATTTTTTGTGGGAAATTTTTATATTAGTGGGACTTTATTTGTATGTAGGTGGGATTTATGAAAGTGGTTGTTAAAGTTGATGAGAAAGGTAGAATTTTGATTCCGAAGGATATTAGAGAAAATGTTGGTATAAAGGAGAAAAGTTATGTTAGAGTTACGGTTGAAGGTAGAAAAATAGTAGTGGAAGCTTTAGAGTCGGTTGCCGATAAATATTATGGCGCTTTTAAAATTGATAAGTGGCCTGAAGATCTTGATCATTTTTTAGTTGAGGCTGTTAAAAAATGGTGGCTACAAAGTATTTAGATGTTAATATCTTTGTTTACTGGCTTGGTAAGCACCCCAAATTCGGTGAAACAGCTTATAAATGGATCAAAAGTGTTGAAAATGCTTCTCATGGAGAATATGTAACTTCTAGTCTAACTATATACGAAACACTTGTAATTGTTGGAGGATTAACTGGTAGAAATCTGAAAGACGAGAAATTCGTAGAAGAAGTGATTACTGCAATAACAAGCCTTAGAGGATTAGTAGTAGAGCCTTTAACAGGCGATGACGTTATTCAAGCCCTAAGATTAATGGAAAAATATGGATTTGACTATGAAGATTCTCTACATCTAGCAGTAGCAGTAAGAATTGGAGCGAAAGAAATTATATCGAATGATGAAGACTTTGATAAAAGTCCCTTAAGAAGAATTTTCTAGCAATTTATATGCTTTTTTAACTTATACAAAATTATTACCTTCAAACAAATGTGCAATAAAAGTTATTGGCTTGCTGATTCCCCTTAGCATGATTCTTTTTACATATTTTTCACGTATACTTCCATGATATATCATGCACATAACCGTGAAATTTATATACACCTTTTATCAACTCACTTCTAAAATGGAAGTGATGATGAAGATGGCGGAAGAAAAATCTAAACCTAAGAATTTTACTTCAATTTCAATACCAACAACCCTGTACAAAAAACTTGAAGAAAAAATAAAGGAAACCGAATTCACCTCGGTATCAAGCTTCGTGGCGCACATAATAAGAGAATATCTTGCGAAAATGGAAGAAGAAAAAGAAGTGTTTTCAGAGGAAGAGGAAGAAGAAATAAAAGAAAGGTTAAGAGCCCTCGGATACATAGATTAATGAGGGTTGGAAAATGCCGCCGCCACACGGAGGAAAACTCATAAACAGAGTGTTAAAAGGAAAAGAAAGAGAAAAAAGACTAGAAGAAGCCTTAGAACTACCTAAAATAAGACTAACAAACGAGTATATCAAGGATGTTGAAAATATTGCTCACGGAGTTTTCAGCCCACTGGAAGGCCCAATGGTACAAGAGGATTATTTGAATGTTTTAGAAAACATGAGATTATCTAATGACCTTCCATGGACGATACCAATAGTTATAGATGTTGGCGAAGAAGAAATAAAATCGGTGAAAGAAGGAGAGGACATAACAATATTGTCTATGGAGGAAGAGAAACCTATTGCTATACTCCACATAGAAGAAATCTACGATTATGATAAAGAAAAACATGCAGAGAAAGTGTTCGGAGTAAAGGATCCGGCACATCCAGGAGTGGAAAAGACGTATCAAATGAAAGAGAAACTCATAGGAGGAAAAATAGACCTATTGGATCATTCAGAAAATCCTTATTATAAGTACACTCTGTGGCCCGTGGAAACAAGGATACTCTTCAAAGAAAAAGGTTGGAGAACAGTAGTAGGATTTCAAACAAGAAACGCGCCGCATATGGGACATGAATATGTGCAAAAAACAGCCTTAACATTTACGGATGGATTGTCCATAAACCCAGTAATCGGGAAAAAGAAGAAAGGCGACTTCAAAGACGAAGTAATTTTGGCAGCCTATGAAGAATTAATAAAACACTACTATCTTAAAGACAGAGCAGTACTCGCAATATTGAGGACAGAAATGCGATACGCAGGGCCAAGAGAAGCAATTTTCCACGCAATCGTAAGAAAAAACTTCGGATGTACTCATTTCATAGTTGGAAGAGACCATGCAGGTGTAGGAAACTTTTATCCACCATATGCTGCCCAGGAGATATTCGATGAATTCCCGGACCTGGGAATAATTCCTATATTCTTCAAAGAGTTCTTCATATGCAAAAAATGCGGCGGTATGGCAAACGAGAAAACATGTCCGCATCCCGAAGAATTTCGAGTAAGATTCAGCGGAACGATGATAAGAAAACTTTTGCAACAAGGTAGAAAGCCACCAAAAGAAATAATGAGACCTGAAATAGCGGAAATAATATTAAGATGGGAAAATCCATTTGTAGAATAATGTAAGGTAAAATGAACATGGCTGAAATAACTTTTTTCTTAATCATCGCAATATTAGCATTTATCTGTGAATATATAGATGCGTCGATAGGGATGGGCTATGGAACCACTCTAACTCCACTTCTCTTAATAATTGGAATTCAACCATTACAAGCTGTACCAGCAGTTCTCATATCTCAACTCTCCTCAGGATTAGTGGCATCACTCCTCCATCACAAATTTAAAAATGTAAACTTTAGCCTTAAATCCATAGACACTAAAGTAACCTTTGTTCTCGCAATGTGCGGCATAATAGGGGCAGTAATAGCAGTTTTAGTAGCCATAAGACTATCAAGTTTCATACTAAGAATATACATCGGAAGCATGGTTTTAACGGTTGGAATCCTAACTCTAACAGCCAAGGTTAAAACTAACTTTTCATGGAAGAAAATCCTTGGTCTAGGATTAATTAGCTCTTTTAACAAAGGGATAAGCGGTGGAGGATATGGTCCAGTACTTACGTGCGGACAGGTACTAAGCGGAACTGAAAGTAAACACGCTGTTGGAAGAACAACCTTGGCAGAAGCAGTGACATGTCTCGCAAGCGGTCTAATTTACATAGCCACACATGTTGTAATTTACTGGAACATAGTTACACCACTAATAATAGGAAGTACTCTAGCAACGCCTCTTTCAGCTTATACTGTTAAAAAAATAAAGGAAAAGAAATTAAAAAATCTAGTCGGTTGCGCGTCCATTACACTTGGCATAATAACTCTTATAAAAATCTTCATATAATAACAGCCAGACAATAAGATTTCCAATCAAATAAAATTAAGGGAACAAAAATGAACAACCCAAAAGTTTTAGTTATCGGTTTAGATGCAGCACCTCCCGAATTATTATTTAACAAGTTTTTAGATGAGCTACCAAACATAAAATATCTTGTTGAAAATGGAATATATGGAAGAATGAAAAGTTGTGTTCCTCCGATTACAATTCCAGCTTGGATGGTAATGGTAACAAGCAAAAACCCAGGAAAACTAGGAATATATGGTTTTAGACATAGAAAAAACTATTCTTACACAGACATATGGATAGCAAACTACCAGAAAATCAAAGAAAAAACCGTATGGAACATTTTGAGCGAAAAGGGTAAAAAATCCATAGTTATTGGAGTACCGCCAACCTATCCTCCAAAACCTCTCAACGGCTACCTCATATCTTGTTTCATTACTCCAACAAACGCAAAACAGTACACATACCCTCCAGAATTTAGAGAAGAGGTTGAAAAAATAGTTGGAAACTATATTTTTGACGTAGTATTTAGAACAGAGGAAAGAGACAAACTACTAAAAGAACTTTACGAAATGACAGAAAAACGCTTCAAAATAATAAAATATTTGCTTAAAAATAAGGAATGGGACTTTTTCATGTTCGTAGAAATAGGTTTAGACCGTGTTCAGCATGCCTTTTGGAAATTCTTCGACCCAGAACACCACCTATACGAACCAAACAGCAAGTATAACGATGCAATCAAAAACTACTACAAATATTTAGACCAGCAAATAGGAGAACTTCTAAAAATAGTTCCCAAAAATACAAAGATCGTCGTCGTTTCCGACCATGGAGCAAAAAGAATGAAAGGAGCTCTATGCATAAACGAATGGCTAATGAAAGAGGGATACTTAACCCTCAAAAAGTATCCTAAACAAAAAACAAGGCTAGAAAAAGCAGAAGTAGACTGGAAGAAAACCATAGCATGGGGATGGGGAGGCTACTACGCAAGAATATTCCTAAACGTAGAAGGCAGAGAACCGCAAGGAATAATAAAACCAGAAGAATATGAAGACGTAAGAGATGAGCTAGCAGAAAAAATAAAGAACATACCAGGACCAAATGGAGAAAAACTAGAAACAAAAGTAATAAAACCAGAAGAATACTACCCAGAAATAAACGGAGAACCCCCAGATCTCATGGTTTTCTTCGACGACCTATATTGGAGATCAGCTGGAACGATCGGACACAACACAGTATACCTACCAGAAAACGACACAGGACCAGATGATGCTGTACACAGCCAATACGGCATATATATCGTCCATGATCCTTCTCAAAACCTTGGTGGGAAGAAAATAGATATAGATATACTTGATATAGCTCCCACTATTCTCCATCTTTTGGATATGGAGCCCCCAAGCGATATGGAAGGAAAAGCTGTAAAGGGTGTGTAGGATGAGAGGTTTTGTTGTGTGGTTAACTGGATTACCTGCATCAGGTAAAACAACAATTGCAAGAAAACTTGAAGAAAAGTTACAGAAACTTGGCTGGGACACAGAAGTACTTGACGGAGACGAGTTAAGAAAAGGTTTAAGTCAAGACCTAGGTTTCTCAAAGGAAGATAGATTAAAACATGGAAGAAGAGT
>JAEOSG010000284.1 GCA_016840485.1 Candidatus Baldrarchaeota archaeon | reverse complement strand
TGTTGACGTAGATGGACTACGCATGTTTGAAGAGGGATATTTTATACCATTACGTGAATACATAATGCAGGATGAACATCCTTCCTTACCGAGCAGCATTTTGCTGGTATTGAAAATGCTTGCCCCAGTGGATGATGACACTGCCTACGACATAATATGTTTACTTAATGAAGATCCACCATTAATTTCAGCGGTTGTTGACTTTCTCAATAAACATCCAAAAATTAGAGAGATCATAAAGGGAAAAATATCATCTCTAATATCTGTTGTACAAAAAGAGCCCAGAAGAACTAAAAAAGAGAAATTTAAGACGATTGGCTACTTAAAGAAGCTGAAAAAAATTTTGTAAATGTATTTATGTTAGTTACTCTGTAAACTCTGGTTAAATTAATTATAGGATAAACAAGGACGTAGAGATGGTTGATAGTGCGGTGTAGAACTTAAAAGGACTATTCCATGAAAAAATAAATCTCCGAGCATAAGTCAAAGTTTTTTGGCTGCGTTTTCGATTATTGGATCCATGAATGTGTAGTTTCCGTTTTCTTCTTTTATGATTGATGTCTTGACCAAGTTTTTTAGTAGGTTTGTTACTGTTGCATTTGGCAGTTTTCTTCCTTCCTGTGCTTCTAAGCTTCTTTTTATTTCACTCCACCTAGTTCTACCGGAGGCAATTGATTTTAGTATTGTTTTGTATCTTTTTGCTGCTGCCATCCTAAGTTTTAAAAAGTTTTTGATTTCTTCTAGCGCTTGAAGAGAAGCTTTTTCAAATATTTCATCAATAATTTCTTTTGATAATGTTTTTCTCCTTGTTGCTTCGGCTCCAAAGAACGTTAACCATCCAGGGATACCATTAAACCTGTCAACAGCATACTCCAGTATTCTTTTACTTGGTTTAATATTATGTTGATGAAAACCTAGAAGGAGAAACTCTATTGCTTGCTCTCTGGTGAAATTTTTTAATTTAATCTCATATAGGTACCGACCATATAGAGGGGCTTTAGGATCATCTATTCTAAGCGCATCATATAGTAAGCCCATTTCCGACCCGGTTAAGACTATACTTATATTTCTTTTATAGTCGTAAGTATGTGCAATTAAAGTTAAAATTTCTTTTGCTCCTCTAATTTGCTGAAACTCGTCAAAGGCAATTACTACACGAGTATTATGATCTCTAGCCCAGTTGTTAATTTCGCTAATGATTGATGACGGAGAGGTTTTCTCCCATGAAAAGGAAGCCCCCAAACCTAGGATTTTTACACCTTCAATTATTTTAAGGTAGTTTTTGATCGACTCCCATATTTTTCTATGTTTTTTCACCATTTCGTTAAAACCTCTCTCAAAAGCTAGGATCACATCTTTTTTTGACGGGTTTATCGGGAGATCTCTGCAATCTATGATCATATAAGGAAGTTTAGCCTCATTTAATCCTACAAGAAGAAGAGATGTCTTACCGCTTCTTCTTACACCAAGAATTAATGTTAACGGATTACTTAAACTATCCATAAATTCTTTTAGTTCTTTTTCCCTATTATAAAAATCCCTTTTTGATTCTTTTGGCCGAGGATCGAAATACATAAGGGCACCCCTACTTAGTATGGGTACCCATACCTATAAAATTAGCTCAATTATTATATTTATATAAACACGTAATAATTGTGAAAAGAGTGAAGATTATAATTACAATGGTTATATTAAGTGAGATGTCAAGGTTCGAAAGATGCTTATGGAAAACTAGTAGTTTAGGGTAAATCTTAAACACGTAATTTTCTGATCAATGGATATGGAAGAGGTTTAAATTATGATTGTTGTGTTTTTTGATGGGCTTTCAGAGCCTACGAATCCTGGAATTGGTGCTTACGGTTTTGTAGTTTATATTGATTCAAAGAAGGTTAAGGAAGGGTATGGTGCTCTTGGTGTTGATGTAACTAACAATCAAGCGGAGTACACTGCGGTTATTAAAGCTTTGGAGTGGCTTATCAACGAAGAATTAACGAGAGGAAAAATAGTGGTTAAGGGTGACAGTCAACTAGTAATTAGACAGTTGAATGGACGCTACAAAGTTAAAGCTCCAAAAATTCTACCCTTATTTGAAAAAGCTAAGAGTCTTATTCGAGAATTCGATGATATTTCTTTTGTATGGGTTCCAAGAGAAGAGAACAGTGAAGCAGATTTCTTGAGTAGAAAGGCCTACAAAGAATATGTAACAGTTAATCCTGATGCTTTAGAGAAGTATAAGCAGTTTCTTGCAACCGAAAAACAGAAACAACTCATGGACAAACTAAATATCAAATATCCGTTTTACATTTCAAAGCGTGAAGCATCTAAACTTATCTCACAAAAACTGAAGCAAAAGAGAAGAGTTTAAAGTTAAGAATAAATAGATATCAAATTAAATTTATTTATGTTATGAGGTGGAGTTTTTGAACATTATATTTGTGGATCAATCTAATATTGAAAGTATTAATGTTTATAGAAATGCTGCAATCGTAAAGAGAAGTTTTTCTGCTGAATTGATCAAAGGAGAGAACGAGATAAAATTGCTGAATATTGAAAATACTGTTGTTCCAGATTCAATAAGAGTTTTCGCCACTAAAGGTGTTAAGATTAGAAACGTGGAGTTTTCAGTTGTTAAAAAACCTACAGAGGAAATTGACGTTGAGATAAAGAAAAAGTTGCTGAACGAATTGAGAAACTTAGAAATTCAAAAAGAAATCCTGGAAAATGAAATAAATGGCATTAAACGAGTGATTAGTGCCATAGAT
>JAEOSG010000283.1 GCA_016840485.1 Candidatus Baldrarchaeota archaeon | reverse complement strand
ACACGGCAGGTCGATGGTGAAGGATGTTTGTTGTCCTGCGGAGGTTGTTAGCAGTATTGTGGGGGCTCCATACGATGTGGATAACGTTACTGGAAGCCCTAGAGGTTTAAGCAGTGCGTATGAAGCTTGAGTGTTGAAGTTTGCCAGAGTCCCCCCCAGCGTGTACATGACCTCGTTTGGTAATGGGATTAAGAAAAAGAGGAAAAGTATTGGAAAAATCGCGATCTTTAGTGTTTTCAAGTTGAAAAGGATAAGCGCTACACCTGCCACGAATATGGGCAGAGAAAGTAGATGATATTCTAGTGGGTAGAATGTGTAGGAACCATACCAGTAAAGCAGGAAGGCAACTAGGCATAGGCTTAATCCTATTAACTCGTTTACAAACTTTGTTTTGGAATGTTTCTGAAGCTTATCTAGGGCAAGTGATGCCTTAAACACGTCTTTTTTATGATAAAATAGAAAGCCTAAGAGGAGAGGTATTAGAAGGATATGGCTGAAAGCTTCTGTGTTTAGCGCCTCGTTTATGAGAATTTCTAAATCACGTGCATAAACAAGAAAAGTCAGCAGGAGTATTAGAAAAGCTGCTGCAATATGTGGAGAATACCTTTTTGCTGTTGCTAATATCATTTTTGTTTTTTGCATTAGGCCACATCCAGATAGGCTTCAGCAATTTTTATTATTCAAAAATTGTATGGCGTAATATTATGGATCAGTTAGAAAAAGGATGCAAACGCTTTTTTAAATTCGTTTCTTGTTTTTACGTAAAAACAAGCCGAATCCGAGGAGCATTGCTGTTACTGCGCCGGCAGTGCCAACTACTGGAAGGTCAGGTATCACGTTAAAAGATGTTGCTCTAATCTTTATTACATCTTCAACTCCTGCTGCTGTTTTTCCTCCATCTCCAATAAAGAAGGCTTGAACACCCCAATCACCTATGGTGTCTGGTGTATGTGTGTTTTGAGCATAAAGATATTTTACATTTGGGTTATCGTTAGCCCAGTCTATTACTTCTTGATGGACATTGTCTGGTACGTCTGGCGTGGTAAGCGGACCTTGAACTGGAATGTAATCCTCCCAAACCACATTGTCATCAGGGTCGTGCCATCTAAATACTATTCCTGTGATTGACAAATTTTTGGTTCCTGCTGTGACCACAACTTCTTGGCCAGGTGGGACATCAATCCCTTGATAATTTGAGATCACACCATAGCCAGTCGTCTTTATAGGCGACCAACCCTTATACCCGTCAGCAAAGACCATGCTTACCCCTATGATAAAGAATAAGCTAGCTAAAAGAATTACTGTAACGAAATGTAACCTCACGATCTAATCTAACCTCAACTTCATTATTATGAGCCTAGAATATAAAGGTACATGGACAAGAGTTATAGAAAAATTCGAAAATTTTCTATTTAAAAGTGCTGTGTAGAATGTTTTCGTGTGTATACTCCTAGGGCTGCGAAGAAGCTTGCTATGCCTAGTATAGTTCCAAGAGGATATTCTGGAACTACGTTTTGAAGTGGGACAATGACTTCAATTATTGGGACTTGAGTGCTGTCGTTGATCCAGACAATTATTGCTATTTTCTCGCCTGGAGCTGGAATAAAGCCTTCTCCATGCGTGTTAGCGGTATTAATCAAGGCCTGTGCATCTGGGTCTGACGGCCAATTTCCACCGTCCACGAAGTACCATATTGCGGCTTGAACATCTTGCCATGAGCCTTGTTTGTTGTTTAGTATGTAGTTGACTTTACTCCAGTCTGGGTCTGGGTGAGGGTTGTCTGGGTCGTAGCTAGAATAGAATGTAGCGCTGTATGTTCTTCCATCGCTGATACAATGGTGTTCGTCAACGCACCATCCTAAAAATTGACCGTTGGAAACGTGATATCCTTCTGGAACATTACTTAGTACAACATAATAATAGCATTCTGTGCTGGGATAGTCGATTTCAACCGTTATTGTGCTTGGTGGCAAATTGATGCTGGATCCTGGTGATGCATATGCAAACCTTACAGTTGTTAAGAATGAAGCAAGTATCACCAGCAATGCTATTTTTTGGAAAGCCTTCACCTGTAATACATCCCGGATATTTTTCTCCTCAGTTTTTAAACATTGTAGTAGCATCTTAAAAGGACATACGTAATTGAGCTATAGAAGAAATGAGAAATTTTCTATAATTCCAGGGAGTATAAGCATCAAGCACGTTAGTAATTGTTTTTGACGACTGATTTGAAGATTGTTTTGAATATTTTTAGGCCGTCTGAGAGTATTTTTAATTTTGATATGCTGTATTTTCTTCTCTTGCAGCTTATTGGAATTTCTTGAAAATTGAAGCCATTTTTTAGTCCTTTGACGGTTATTTCGGTTTCGATTTCGTAGCCGTATGATTCTAGACCAATTTTTTTGAGAAATTCTCTTTTGAAGGCTCTTAGACCTGTTTGGCTGTCAGTTATTCTTTTCCCCGTCAATATCATCACAATTACGTTGATCATGTGGTTACCAAGCATATGAAGCTTTGATGTATGATTTCTTTCTCGACCCAAAAATCTTGAACCTGCTACTATGTCAACTCCGTTAAACAGCGGGTTAATAAGGTCTGGGATTTCTTTTGGGCTGTGAGCACCGTCTGCGTCAATTGTGATTATGATGTCGCCTTGAGCGTATGTGAACCCCTTTCTTAACGCGTAGCCTTTTCCATGGTTTCTTCCGTTTGATAGGACGTTTACTTTGTATCTGGTTGCTATTTCTTTAGTGCGGTCTGTTGAC
>JAEOSG010000282.1 GCA_016840485.1 Candidatus Baldrarchaeota archaeon | reverse complement strand
AAGTTCTAATATCCGAAGCTCTTCTTTAGCGCGGGCTGCCTCTTCTTTTGGAACAGTTTTTAGAATTTTAAACGGTGAAGGCTTAAAACCTGTTTCTACCGCGCTTTCCTCCAATTTTTTCTCGCTTTTCCCGCGTTTTCTCATGGCGTAAATGACTATTATACAAACGATGGCAGCCCCTAACACAATTAACGCGTATATTAGGGGCTCTTCAAAGGGCAAGAACGACTTCCCTCTCTTATTTTCATTGCTCTTTATACATATATAAATTATCAATAACCATGATTTACGGAAAACGCCGTAAAATAGCGAAAATTTCACAGATTACTTTATTGCATCTGATGTTCTGGAAGGCGAAAAGTTAGATAGAGCCTCGGTTTAGGTCTAAATATCGGTTTAAATTTTCGGTTTTTTATGATAAATTAAATACTCTTCTTTAGGTATTTTCTTAAATGTGGAAAATATGTATCATCCTCGATTGTCTGGGTCTTATTATGAAATGGGTTTTAAGTATGGTAGTATCTTGAAACGGGTTGGTTATCGAGCACCGAAGGTTTCGGAGGAAATGCGTAAGTTTGCGAAGGAGTGTGAAGTAGAGGTTAAACGGGTTTTTCCCGAAATCTTGGATGAACTTCAAGGGTTTGCTGATGGTTGTGGTATTTCATTTGAAGATTTGAAAGCCTTCTTTTTGTCGTTGGGTTCAGAAAAGCATGATTCTTGCAGCATTTTTGCTTCCTCGTCGCCCTATCCTGTTCTTGGCAGAAACTATGACTTTTACTATACCTATAAGAAGTATGCAGAAACTTGTTTGACAATGCCTAGGAATGCCTATTGGAGTTTAGGCAACTCAACCATATTTATCGGCAAAGAAGACGGTATAAATGAGGCTGGACTAGCCATAGCTATGTCTACTGTTTACATTAAAGAATTTAGGCCTGGAGTAAACTGGTTCATAGCTGTGCGAGCCGTCTTGGATAAATGCTCTAACGTTGCTGAAGCCACAAAATTCCTTTTAAACGTTAAATTTTCCACTGGCAACAATTATTTACTAGTTGATGAAACTGGAGACGTGGCTGTCGTTGAAGCTTCTTCCCAAAAGATAAGGGTAAGAGAAAAATTTGAGGAGAGCTTCTTGGTTGCAACCAACCATTTTATGCATCCAGAGATGAAAGATGCGGAAAACATTAAGGAAAGGCCTCCTACGTCAACGAGGAGATATGAACGTATAACAGAAATTATAACTCTCAACGACGGAAAAGTTGACACTGAACTGGCTAAGAAAATACTAGCAGACCATAAAGGATCTGTTTGCTCCCACGTGAAAGCAATAAAACTGGGAACGTTATGGTCTTTCATAGCACTTCCGCAAGAAAAAAGAGCCTTAATAGCCGCGGGGCACCCATGCAAGGCACATTACAAAGAGGACAAAAGACTAAAACAAATGCTGATCAAAAAACACAGAAAAAATAAAGTTTTTGGAGCCCTGGGCTAGGTCTAAGTGTCGGTTTAAATTTTTCGTTTTCATAAGAAAATCTTAACTTGAACAAAAACAGAAGTGTAAAACGAATGAAATGGTGTAATGAGACCTTAGCTATGATTTTCTGGGAAGAATTTTGATGCGCCATTAGGATGCTGAACATCAATTTCTAAAGCAACAACATTAACGTATAATCTTACTATCTTACTATTGTAGCTCCTTGTAACATCTTCTCAAACTACAAAGGCCTAGTTTATCATAAAATCCTAAATATGAAAGCCCGCAACACTCATCACTACGGAGGAAGAACAATGCGGGAAGAGAAATGTGTTCTTCCGTTTACCCAAGAGGCGGAACTGATTATTGACGATTACCTAGACATGATAAGTAAAAAGATAAATGAGCTGGGATTCAAAATTAGCGAGGAACGTAAAAGGGATTTCTTACTAGCCGTAAAACATTCTTTAAAGCTCTCTTCAATTAAATATGCCAAGAAAAAGAAGTCAGAAGTCGTCAGAGAGCAACACGTTAAGGAAACTGTTAGCCGTGTGTCTCCTTCTCGGTTGATAAAACACGCGCTTCAAACGCCTCAAATTTTTCTACACGTGGAAGAACTTAGGCGAAAGCATTTCCAAATAATAAGGGAAAAACTGGAATCATCTTCCGGATCCAGAATTGTTTTAGACGCGGGGTGTGAATATGGCAGACAGCTTATGGAGCTCTTGCGTCATGGATGGAAATTCGAATTTCTTGGCGTTGATATAGACCTTGAAGCTTTAAGGTATGGAAAAAGCGTAGAGCCATCTATTGATTTTATTAGAGCAGACATTGAGGGAAGCTTGCCCTTTAAAGATAACTCCTTTGATGTTATTATTTGTATAGGAGTACTAAACTTTACTAAAAAAGGCGCTAATGAGGCCGTTCGAGAGTTCGCCAGAGTTTTAAAGCCAAACGGGCTGCTTTTTATTATACAATCACTCACAAGAAGTAAGCTGATTAGTATTATAGCGTATTTAGCGTGGAAAATTGTACCAAAAATTGGAAGACTTTACCAAAAAACCCAAATGGAAAAAATCCTTAGACAGAACAAGTTCACTCATTTAATTATTGATAAGGCGTTTTTCCTGCCCCTAACATTAGGTGACGTTTATTTCTATACTGCTTTCCAAAGTAAAGACTAGGATCAAAATAAGAAATTTACAAAGAATAGAAATTTTCCTTGGGGGTCCGGTTTAGATTTATGTGTCGGTTTAAATTTTCGGTTTCTATGGTGGTGGGGACTCTTTGTAT
>JAEOSG010000281.1 GCA_016840485.1 Candidatus Baldrarchaeota archaeon | reverse complement strand
ACTACAATAACACAAATTACACCTATTATTTTACTTTAAAGATAATTTTACTTCTAATTGCAGATATCCATATTTCGCATGGAAAATGTAACGTAAAAGTTTAAAAAGACATAAGTGACGTGCGAATTATGGCTCATAAAATAGTTATGAAGTCTATAAAATTTTAAGCCGACTTAAACAAGACAGCGAAAGCTTTTGACTAGAGTTAAAATGTGCATCAATTTGGTGCAAATAAGGTGGTTTTAGAGAGTAAAGGCTACAAACACTGTTCTTAACATGAATGGGAGAAAACGTAAAACGTCTAACTTCAGAAGTAACCCACAAAATTTAATCTACTTTCTTTTCCGTTTCTATGAAACTTCTGAAAATAGGCTCTAAAATTTTAAAGGACAAACCATCTAAAGATAAAAACCTAAACAACCATCTTGGTCAAAGCAAACGTAAAATTTCGATATTTGCTGACAATTTGCTACTTCACGATGAGTTTAGCATGCACCATTTGTCTTGAAATAGTGAGTCATCCTGAGTGGATAATCCTAGTTGCGACGTAATTTACTACGAATTGCTAGGAGTTTGTCCATAACATTTAAGTTTTAATGACACTTAATACTAGGTAGGGGTGAATTATGGTAGCTGGAGAAGAAAAATCTGAGTGGAAAAGCTACTGGAAAAAGATTTCAACGCTATTTCTAGCTGCTGTTAGTGTTATACTCTGTGTACTCTATTCTTTAAATGTGATTAGTTTGTATTGGCTGATCCGCGAATTTATCGCAGCTTTAGGCGCTGTTTTCTTCCTATATGTGATTCAATACGTCAAGTTTGAGAAACTTTCAGAAAAGGGAAGATTAACGGGGAACAAAGTTGCGTATGTGGTGGGTGGGTCGTCCCTCGGCATTTTCACATTTTTCGGCATCGCCGCTATACTGAGGATCATAGGCTTACCTCCATTATCTTACATTATTGGTTCATGGCCAACAATCATCCTCCTCCTAGTAGTATCGCCATGTTTAGGCGGATACTTCGGATACTGGATAGGTAAAAAAAGAGGTTTCCAACCACCAAAAATCCCCTAACAAAACTAAAAGAAAAACATACAATTGGAGAAAACTGTGCAGTATAGAACAACTACGAAATTTTGTAGTTGCTGGGTTACCTTTGAAAATTTGGTTATTAGTGGAGGTGTAGTATGTTAGCGCGCTATAGATGTTGTACCAGTTGAGGTCGTCTGCCACATTAACATTATATTACGGGAAAGAAATAGAAACTTTTCTTCAATAACCCTGAAGTTGATGAGATGGGAAATAAGCTTTTTATTTAAGCTTATCAGATTATTTTGACAGAATAGTATTCCCTACCTGCCCATGATGAATCTTATGTACTACTAACTAAAGTTCGGAAGATTCATAACATATGAAAATATTAACATGTAATTATAAACTTCAGCAAATTAAACGGTTTAAAGTCTTGAATATGGATATTTGTCGAGGATTAAATTTATAGGCGAAGAAACCACACTATATGTGAAGAGTTAGGACTATGCCCATAGTTTTTGTGAGGGCTTGAAAATGTGTTCTAAGGAGTGGTGGAAGTGGGGTTCGTGGTCTAAGCGCGGGGTTCGAAACTTTTTCATAGCACTACTAATCGTCTTAATTTTAATCGATGTGTCTGTGGCTGTCTTAAGTCCTAAATTACTTAATTTAACTGCTTCAATTACGAGTTTTACTGCGGCTTTACTTGGATTGAGTTTAATCTACTATTTGAAGGTTTATGGTGGATTGAAGGCTCGAAGGCTCTTCTATATTTTCGTTGGTGGAGCAACACTAGGATTTGCTTTCACAGCAATAATATTTACCATCTCCAAGCTGGCTTTTGAATTTACACCAAATTTCTTCTACATTTATATTCCCTCAGTTGCACTGGGAGCATTCATCGGCGATGTGGTGGGCAAAAAAAGAAATTATACTATTGGAGAAAGACCATATGATGTAGAACGTCCCTAAAATTCCAAAGAATACCCTCATACTACAATAACAGAAACCCTTTA
Source organism: Candidatus Baldrarchaeota archaeon (assembly GCA_016840485.1). GTDB lineage: Archaea > Asgardarchaeota > Baldrarchaeia > Baldrarchaeales > DXJG01 > DXJG01. The sequence goes on along the minus strand of JAEOSG010000281.1, from coordinate 672 downwards.
TTTTTAATTTTAAAGACAGTTCTATTTTCAATTGTGGTGTTGTTCATGGTTAGAAAAAAGGAATCGAAAATTTAACGATAAGGAAGAAGTTTATAAAGGTTTAGAGTTCCCTTTCACTAGACATCTTAAATTTTATTTATTTAAGAGTGTTTATTGAAATCAGCTTGAAAAGCTTAATAAACTTGTTAATCTGGTCTATAACCTATGAGGAGAATGTTAGATTTGATAGAAGAAAATATTGAAATTATGGGAGGAAAACCCGTAATAAAGGGTACTAGAGTAACTGTGGAAGCTATATTACTCGTTGTAGAAATAACTTTTGAGAAACAATATGACTGATATTGCAACAGTTGCATTTATTGCTTTCCTTTTAACTTGTTTATTGCGTTTAAAATTATTGTTGTGCCTATTAGCATCAATCCATAATGTGCTTAGAATCATTACAAAGCTGCATATGAAAATTACTACCTTCCATTTTCTTTTGAAAGTATGTTCATGTAACGATTTTACCCTGATAAGTATGCCACGGTTACCAGTAGTATGGTTACTAGAAATATTATGATGTATAGCCATAGTGTTCTTATTCTCCGTGTTTTAAGTAAATCATAGAATTTTAGTGTCATCCAGCTGAAGAACAGGAAAAGAGTTACAACCTGTCTCTTATACACATCT
>JAEOSG010000280.1 GCA_016840485.1 Candidatus Baldrarchaeota archaeon | reverse complement strand
TCTTAAATCCATAACAACGGAGTGCATCAGTATTGATGACTACATTGAAACTCTAAAATCAATATCAGACCTTGAAATCAATTCTAAGCTTTATGTTAAGGCTGATGACGTATTTAGAATGATAAGAAAAATGAACGAGAACTCAAAAATATATAGAAAGACCGGAGGAACTCATGTAGCAGCACTCTTCAACAAGGATGCAAAATTATTGCATCTTGCTGAAGATGTTGGAAGACATAGCGCAGTAGACAAAGTAATCGGCCTAGCTCTAATAAATGGCTGCGATTTAACAAATTTAGTTTTAACTAGTAGCGGCAGAATAACTGCAAGTATGATTTTAAAAGCGGCAAGAGCAGGAATTCCCATTGTTGCTTCAATCTCAGCGCCTTTAAATTCAGGTTTAATAGCAGCAGAGAAGATTGGAATAACATTAATATGCTTTGTTAGAGGAAGAAGAATGAACATTTACACGCATCCAGAAAGAATACTACTTGATTAAATGTTTTCAAATCTTTCATGTGTCCTAACTTCTAGGTTTAATACTTCTAATAATCAATTTCATAGAATACTTCTCGGCTATCTCCCTTAAAATTTCTAATATATCTTTTGGCAACGTGTCTTTAGTCAAGGTATATACACGTATTTCTTTCCATCGCGGGAAAACGGCAACTACACATATAAATTTTTCAAAATTTCCAATGTAATATTCGCAGCAATGTCTTCTAACATTGTAACCTGCACTAATAAGTTTATTCGAAATATTAACTAAATCTTCAAACCTAATATTAAGCATGGAAATCTCCCAACTGAAATTCTGAAATTTCACTTAATAAAATATCTGCTCTATATTAATTTGACATGAGGTTTTGATATGGCTTCAAGTCAAGAACTTGCTGCTAAGGTACTAATGGAGTTCGAAGAAACTGAAAAACCCTTAAAAGAAGTTTTTCAAAAAGTCTGTAAAAAACATGGAATTCGCGATTACCAGATAATGGCTTCAATATATCACTACGCTTTTGAAACCGTGAAAAATATTATTGCAATAGATTTCCTCTTGGAGAGAACCTTAAAAGGAGACGTTACCCTTAAAAAACTTCCTCCTATAGTTAGAAACATTTTAAGAATAGCTGTTTTTGAATTAAAATTTGAGAGGAATTCCTCTCCACTTGTAACGGACCTAGCAGTTAAAGTAGTTAAAAGAAATGTTAGTAGAAGAGCTGCAAACTTTGTTAATGCGGTTTTACATCAAATAGATAAAACTGACTTAAATAACCTAGTTAAGAATACTAATTGGGTTAAGAGGTTAAGTATACTTACAAGTCACCCTGAATGGTTTGTTAGAAAACTTGAAAACATCATGGGAAGGGAAGAAACGGAAAAATTTCTTCGCGCAAACAATGAAATAAGAGTTACATGGCTTAGGGTTAATACGCTCAAAATATCCGTTGAAAAAGCCATTAGAAAGCTTGAAAAAGAAAACATCATCGTTGAAGAAGATAAAGACTTCCCAGAAGTTCTAAAAATTATTAAAGCAGAAAAACCAGTCGTAACATCTAGTTTACACAAACGAAACGAAGTATTTATTCAAGATAAGGGGAGTGTTGCAGTTGTTCATGCTTTAACCCCCGAGCCAGGAGACATTATCTTAGATGCTTGTGCGGCTCCAGGAATGAAAACAACTTTAATAGCTCAGCACATGGAAAATAAGGGGAAAATAATTGCAGTGGACATTTCTCCTCGAAGAATTCAACTTCTGAAAAAAATGGTTAAGTCAGCCGGTGTTAAAATAGCGTATCCGATACTTGGAGATTCTGCGAAGCTAAAAATAAAAAATATTTCTAAGATTTTAATCGATGCTCCATGCAGTAGTAGCGGAGTTCTCCAATCAAATCCAGATATAAAGGTTACATTGACACCAAAAAGAGTAAAAAGATTATCCCTTTTTCAAAAAATAATCCTTCAAAACATGTTAGAAGTTTTAGAGGAAAGTGGCATATTAATTTATGCTACTTGTTCCGTTTTGCCAGAGGAGGGAGAAGGACAAATAGATGCGTTTTTCAATAAGGTTAAACTTGAAACACCGAAAATACTGGGAACAAAAGGCTATAGTAACTTTAAGTGTGCAACATTTGTTAAACGACTTTTCCCTCATATTCATGATACTTCGGGGTTTTTTATATCAAAAATGTTAAAAAATTAGTATTCTACAACTTTTTTAGCTCTTCTTTTCCAGTCAGCTATCTTTAACTCCAACTCAGAAAAGTCACCGAGCCCTTTACGCCAATCGTCGGCTTCTCTTCTCATTTCGAATCGAATACGTCCGCCAAAAGTTTTTAGTCGGCTTTCTAAAATATCACATACAACTTCTAAGGCATCACCAATCTTATCTGGTAACTTAGAATATTTTCTACAGAAAGCTAAAAGCCTATCATAAACTTCCTCGGTTGGAAGAGTTTTCCATTCCTCGAAGAGAGCTGAAGTGTCCGGAGCAACTATCTCCTCCTTAGTTTCCTCTACTTCTTCTGCGGTGATGGCAGGTGAAGGAGATGGAGTTGAAGCTGTTGAAGAAGTTGGAGGCGGAGCCGCTTCTTCGATTTTTTCTTTCGTGGGAACATATATTTTCTCTGCTTCAAGTTTTATGAGACCTTCTTCCTCAAACATAAAAAGAAGACTTCCCAAAACTTCTCTAGGTACTTCCAATTTTTCTGCCAATTCATCGACATCTGATACGCCTTCTGTATAAATTAACATTAATATTTTAGCTTCGAGAGGCC
>JAEOSG010000279.1 GCA_016840485.1 Candidatus Baldrarchaeota archaeon | reverse complement strand
AGATAAAGACATAAGGATAGAAGTCAATGAAAAGGGAGAAGTTGAAATAAAAGTTTTGGATAGAACTTATTACCGGGACATTGTGACGTATTCTGGTGGTGAAACAACCCTCATAGGCTTTGCTATAAGATTAGGTATAACTAAGGCCTTAGCAGCCATGAAAGGTGCAAAGATACCTAAATTCCTAGTGGTGGATGAAGGTTTTGGTCCTTTGAGCCCGGAGTTTAGAGAGGCTGTACTAAGATCGTTATATGAGCTTTCCAGAGAGTTTGAGAAAATTTTGGTTGTTTCACATGTTAATGAAGTTAGAACAAGCTCTATTTTCACGAACTTCGTTAAAATATCAAAGGATAAACGTGGTAAAAGCATTTTACAAATCCTATCCGTTGCTTAGCATTCACGTTACATCAATTTAACCTAGGATTTAAAAGTATACAATACATATAGTCATGAGACATGTGTGAAAGGTGTCCTAGTTATGTCAACTATGTCAAAACTAGAGCATATTATGGAGAACAAGACTCGAAGAGAAATATTGGAAATACTTGCTGAAAAAGGTCTTGTTGAATTTGCTGAGCTAGCAGCTACAATAAAGACTTCTCAAAGGGTGGATTACCATTTAAGTTTTTTACAGTCACAAGGAATGGTTGAAAGAGAGAGTCGCGGCATATACAGGTTGAATCCTAGATATGTAACAATGGTTAGAAGCAAGCTTAAAGTTTCAAGACCACATATGCTAATAGGTGGATTGGGGAAAGAGATAACTCTATACGTTGATTTGCTTGATGCATTAAAGTACCATGGTTATGAACCTTCAAAAATCATCTATATTACCAGCCCAGAAGTAAGAGATGAAGTTATCAAAAGCTACGGTAAGGATAAAACTGCAAATACAGAGTTTATAGTTTTCCCGTATGTCGAAGTATTAAGGGAGAACATAGAGGTTTTACTGGAAGCTTCAAAAAACTTGGTTGAAAAACATATTTACCGCTTTGAGCCTTTAATCGACTTAACAGGAGGAACGAAACCAACATCACTAGCACTCTTAAAAGTTGCCCAAGAATACAACTTAAAGGCGCTGTACTTCTCGTCTAGGAAAATTATATGGATCAATAAACCATATTGACTTCGCTGAAATACTTTTACATGGAGATATCTGAAAATTCAGAAATATTAGTCTTCTGGGTTTTTAAGCCATCCTTTAAGTTTCTCTCCGAAATGCTCCAGCTTGTATTTCAAGAAAATACGGCCACCCTTCTTCTTAATTAACGTATAGTTGTCAAGCAGCCCGCTGTGAGCAAAGAAATTTCTTTTCTCATCACCCCAGACTATCTGTCTACTTTTAGATAATTGTTCATTTTGGTGTTTTAAATCTCTAAGTACGGTTTCTTCTTCATCCTTAAGGCCGTTCGCAATGTTTCTTATTGCTGTAAGATCTCTACTTAAAAATCTTTTATTTAAACCAAGATGCAAAGAGTCATAAACATTGCTAAAGATTCTTTCAAGATCCTCTAAACTTATACCCTCATTTGGATCTTTTCCCTGAAAGTTTCTTTTCCAAAATCTAGCTATGCCCTCTAATAAACTAATTGAGAAGAATAGGTTTATTAACGGTTTACTGTTAATCGGGATACGTTTAACATGTATAATTTCAATGCCACCCGTTGTACTTTCAAGTTTAATTTCTTTTTGTTTTTCAATATTTTCTACCAGTTTCCTTAGAATAGATCTACATTCACTAACTCTTTCTCCTATGTTTTCATCAAACCCTAATACGTCATCATAGAGAAATGTTAACGGAACATTATATTTTAAGGCGTTGAAACTCTTCCGCAACGACGATAAACACCTTTTCATTTGAAGCGAAGATCCCCTTGGAACCAGCTTTCTAACAAGGTGTTCTTTTTCTCTGCCATAAACTTTCAGGAAATCCAATACACTTGACATTTCTTTTTTCCCTATTGGAAGTTCAAAAAATGCTTTAACATCATATTCATGAAAAGTTACATTAACCCTATTTGTACCACGCATAACTGGTTCACTAAATGCTAGTTCAACAGATATTCCTTTACCGCCCTGTAGAATGTCGCTCAATTTCTTATAAACTATACAACTTCTCAGAGAATCTAAGAAAGCAGCTACATAGATGTTTAAGCCTGTGGAAACATCAAATATTATTTTAACATCTTTTTCATCATTTATTAAGTCAATAAACGTTAAGAAAAGATCCCCTTTAACGTTGTCAATGCTATTATCAAATTTAAGAACAAAATTTTTGCTACTTCGATACTCACCTATGGACTGCATAGGTTTAACTTCATAATTACTACATTCAGAAACAACATCTTTAAGATTAAAGTACACCTTCTCCACAAACACTTCTTTATCCTCTAAAAGTCTTTTCGCATCATCAACATCTTCAGCTATATTTGAAGCCAAACTTTCAGGCGCAAAAAATATTAACCTCCAAGACCCACCCTTTGAAGCAAAATATTTATAAATCGCAATAGAGGAAAGCCTACTTTTCTCCCCTTTCCCACCAATTACATACTCCACTTTCCCATAACCTTTAAGAGCTCCAAGCACCTGAAATACAAAACCTACCACAGAAAACACCAATAAAATATTCACACCAAATATTAAAAGACTTTTGCAAACCGTTTTAACCGCATTTCTTTGAATCTCTTAAACAACAACTTAAATTTAATCTAATTAAAACCCCTAATACCTCACATAAAATTTATTTATAGGATGTTCAGTAACATATTTTACAT
>JAEOSG010000278.1 GCA_016840485.1 Candidatus Baldrarchaeota archaeon | reverse complement strand
TTTGGAACTACCAGATATATGTTGTTCAATGAAACGTACATGCTACTTGTTATACCCATTAAAATGGTTTCATATGTTGGCTCTTCTTGATCGTTCTGCACATTTATAGCCATGATAACCGTGTATGTGTAATAATAGTCGGAGACTTCAGAGTAGTATATTTTGCTGGCTGGAACTGTTTTTTCACGATTGTTTACAGATATTTTTGGCAAAAGGACTTCTATTTCACCTTCTTCATTTGTTTTAATCGCTGGGCTATTTACTACGACGTAAACGTAGTCGTCGATCATTCTAGAATTAAAATACCATCCACTCAAGGAAATGTTTCTCTTTAGGGTTGGTGTCCTTCTATCTGAGATATCGTAGACCTTGACAGATGTTTGCTCATGGAAAGGCTCGTATGCGTAGAAGGCGCGGAAAAATGGGAAATTACCTCCGAAAACTATAAGTCTATCCTTGTTTACATATATGCCCGTTACTGTTCCATTTAACTCTATTTTGGAGAGTATTTCAGCTTCTTCAGGCGGATATGCCTTAACTATGGTGACATTTCCGCCTGAAGCTACATAAATATACTTACCGTCCGTTTTAACAATATCTGCTTCATCTACGCCTTCAACTTGAACATTTGTCTTAGAATATTCAACTGTTGGCGAAGTCTCGGAACTATCTGCTAAAAACACAACATCTGTTCCCCTATAGACACCGTAATAAGGCGTTTCTAAATTTTCCTCCATGAACTTTTTCAACTCTGTATACGAGGAAAATCTTTTTAGCCGAGTTCCCTGATCCTCTAATTGTTTGTATTGAAGTGTAATGATAATGCTGGCAACGCTGACCACTATTATAAATAGAAGAACGTATGCCACAACTCTTTTCATGCATTTCACCTGACATAATTTCTATGTTTAAAAGGTTTAATACTATGGTTTGAAACAAGTCGTTCTAAAAGTAGAACAATGCTGTAACCTTTATGTTCACCATTTTAGAACAACTTCCCAACTTTAATAAAAAGGCTAGATTTCCCTTCACTTTAGTATTATCTCATCACCGAACCATGCATGTAGTAAAGATGCTAAAACTATAGTTGATAGAAGTAAATCCATGACACCAAATGGATATATTGAAGGTGCTTCAATCATCGTTACTACGCTCAATACTATACCGAAAACAATGCCCCCATTTCTTCTTTAACCATATTTTATAGCTTGCAATCAATCTAGATGAACCGAAAATAGCAGATAAAACCGCCATGAAAATTGTTCTTCCCACGGTTCCTTGAAAGTAGAATGAAAGAAAACCGCTAATGGAGGCAAGTAATAATAGGGCACCCACTAATTCGATGAAACCATGAATGAAAAGAATTACGGAAGCTATTTTTATGCTAGTTTCCCTACTCATAATTTACATTACCTCCAATCTACACTTAGGTTTACAATGTTAAACTTTCCAGTTGCATATGTCATTTGCGCAGATTACTCCCTGAAATTACGACTGCTTCTTGCAATCTCTTCTAGCATTATTAATACCGATTAACAGTATATAGTTATTAGTTTCAAACGTATAGTTATTACGGAGATTTATGTACACTAAACTGTTATATAGAAAGGATGGAAGACCTAATGCAAATAAAGATTTGATACTACCTAAGGTTACATGTCGTTGGAGGTTAATTGTTTTGAAGGCTGCGGTTTTTTATGGTGTAGAGGATGTTCGTGTTTGTGAAGTTGAGAAGCCAAAAGCTGGCCGTGGAGAGGTTGTTGTGGAGATTAAAAGTGCTGCTATATGTGGAACTGATTTGCATTATTATCGTGGAGATGCAATTCCAGGAAAGTTACCTATAATTTTGGGTCATGAGTTTAGTGGAGTTGTTGTTGAGGTTGGTGAAGGAGTAAAAAATGTTTCTAAGGGAGATAGAGTGGTAGGTCCTCCCTCTATAAGCTGCGGTGAATGTTATTATTGTCGTGAGGGTAGAGAGCAGCTTTGTTTGAACAGAGTTGGCTTGGGTGTTCATATTGATGGTTGTTTGGCTGAATATGTGAAAATACCTAGGGCTGATAGAACTTTATGCAAGTTACCAGATGATATTTCTTTTGAGGAAGGTTGCCTTATAGGAGATGTTATGTTAACTGGTTTTCATGCAGCTGAGAAAGTTAGTCCTGGAGATGTTGTTGCTGTTTTCGGCACCGGACCAATAGGTTTTTCTTCGATGCTTTTCGCTAAGGTTAAGGGTGCAGGTAAAGTTATTTGTGTGGGTAGGAGAGATGTTGCGTTAAATTTTGCTAGGGAAAAGCTGGGGGTAGATGCTGCTGTAAATGTTAAGCGGGAAAACGTAGTTGAAAAAATCAAGGATTTAACCGATGGTCTTGGTGTTGATGTTGCTATAGATGCTGCTGGTGCTCGATTCACATTGAAAAGTGCTATAGACTGTTTGAAGAGAGGAGGTAAACTTGTTGTTCCCGCTTTGTTTGTTGAACCTCCCTCGCTTGATATGATAAAAGTGACTATGAACGAGTTAGAGATTTACGGTGTTCTTTGTCCAGCTAATGTTAACAAAATTCAACAGGTTATAGAAATTTTAAGGTCCAAAAAGTTAGATGTCGGATCTTTTATTACTCATAGGTTAAGTCTCGATGAAGCTCCGAGGGGGTTTGAGATATTAGATAGGAGAATAGATAACCCTGTTAAAGTTGTTGTAAAACCATAACTGGGCAGTTACTTTATGTTTCTTCTTTCATTTTACGTTTAAGATGTCTTAGAAATTTTTTTAATGCAAAATCTGTTAA
>JAEOSG010000277.1 GCA_016840485.1 Candidatus Baldrarchaeota archaeon | reverse complement strand
TTGTCGAGTGTCTTGAGACACTAAAGTAAAATTTTGTTTTATTTTGAAGAAGTTAGGAAGGATAATGTTGGCTTGAATTGTTGGGTTTTTGTTTTGAGACGGTTAGTAATATGAAAATTAAGGGGTGTTTATGGTTTTTGGGTTTTTCGCTTTTTTCTTCTTGAGCCGATTTAAAATTTTAGTAATTATTGTAATATGTATTACTACTTTAATATTATTAATGTTTTGATAATAGCTTTATGCTTCTTAAATTTCTAATTGTCGATATAATCAGTAAAGAAGCAGTCCGAAACTAAATTTATGATCAAATATTTGAATTTAATCTCTTGAGACTAATATACTCAATGTTTCCTTTTGTGGCGGGGTTTTACTTAGTGTTAAGGGTATGTGGAAATCGGGGAGAGTAAAATAGCTGCTTGGATTTATGCTAAATGGGAATTAAGTTTGAGTTTGACTGGGCAGTAAAACTTGGGTCTATGAAGGAGATTTGCTGAGCTTTCTTGATGGTCTTTAAAATCAGTTGCTGGTGGTGAGTTGTAACTGAATATTGAAATGGGGAATGTAAATCAAGCCTTGTAGATTGTAATAGTTTTTGTTGAGTGGTTAGATAGGTGGTGATTGAATGATGTTTTTTAGAAGAAGGATAGAGGGGAAGACGGCTAAGGAATGGTTTCATTTGGGGCTTTCTCTTCATAGGTCGGGGAAGTATGAGGAAGCATTAGAATGTTTCAATAAGGCTTTGGAGATAAATCCTAAGTTTGTTTCTGTTTGGAGTGTGAAGGGGTTATCTTTAGGTGAGTTGAAGAGGTTTGATGACGCTTTGGAATGTTACGATGAGGCTTTGGAGATAAATTCGAAGTCTGTCAGTGCGTGGAGTGGTAAGGCTACCATTCTTTTTAGGTTAGGGAGAAATGAAGAGGCATTGAAGTGTATAGATATGGCTTTGGAAATTGACCCTAATGAAGCTGCTTTATGGAATTTTCGAGGAGTTATTCTTATGGAGTTAGGGAGACTTGGGGACGCGGGAAGTTCTTTTAATAAGGCTTTGGAAATTGACCCCGATTCTAAACGGGCGAAGGAAGGGTTAAAGGATATTGAAGAGAGATTTAAGATGTTAGAGGAAGTAATAAAAGGCTTAGAAGAGAAAGAGAAGAAAAAGAAAAAGGGTGAAACTTAAGTAGGAAAACTGTAAACTTGGACTACAATTTCAAAGAAATTATAACTAGACGTAAAAAACTTAAAATAACGTTCATATTTCTAACCCTATTTTTAATTTAAAGGCTGAAAATTTTAATAGATTAATGTGAGTGGGAAGATGTGTGTATTTGAATGTGAAAACCCGGTTCAAAAACCATTTTTCTTCAATAGGGAAAAAGAGCTCCAAACGCTTATATCTGCTGTGAAAGAGGTAGAGAAAGGTCAGGGAAGAATATTTCTTATTTTAGGCTCGAAGAAAATGGGGAAAACATCGTTAATCAAGGAGTTCCTTAGGATCTGTAAGCAAAGCAAAATTAACTTCCTAGTTTTCACTCCAACAAAACAAATATCCTACAGTATTTTAAGAAGCTATATAATTAGTGTAGCAAAGAACTTGAAGAGGAATCCAACAATATTTGTAATAGAAAATATTCAAAAAATAGATGATATCGAGCAGTTTGTACAAATGCTTCAAGAAATTATAAATGAATATCCAGCACTTACATTCATGCTTACAGGATTGGGATACATTAAAGTCGGTAAAACATTAATATTTACGGAAAAACTCTTTGAAAAGGCTGCAACAATCTATTTGAAACCAATTACTGAGAAGGAATGTCTTAATTTTCTAAAACAAAGATACAAAGAGGCAGGCATTAAATTTGATCAAGATGCATTGAGAGAAATTGTAAAAATGGGGGAGGACATCCATGGATACTGCAAAAAATAGCAAAACACCCTAAAACACGGAGCTAAAATAACTATCGAAATAGTTAGAAAGGCTGCTAAAGAAGCGGAAAAAGATGTTATAGAACATTTGAACATTCGAGTTAGACCTAAATAACCTGTATTAACAGTGAGATAATGATTACTGTAAATTTATTTTGTTTGTAAAGATGGGTTTTGATAGCGTTGTTTTGATTTAGGGTTGGGTTTGATGGTTTATTTTTTATTTTTTAGTTTTTCTATTCGTTTTTGTAATGATGTTCTTTTGTTTCTGAGTTTTTTCTTGAATTCTTTGAATTCTGAGCCGTAGGGTAGGTTGTCTAGTATTTTGTCTGTTATTTTAAGGGCTTCTTCGGGGTTTTCTTTTGCTTTTTCGTTTATTTTCTGTTTGAGGAGTGGCCAAGCAAAGTTTACTGCAAGTTCGTCTGCTGTTTCTTCGGGTAGGTCTTTTAGGAGGTCTATTATTTTTTTGTGGTTTTCTTGTTCTATGTTTTTTGTGATTTTTTCTCTGGTTTCTTCGATGAGTTTTGTTTTTGTTTGGTTTAGGATTTGTTGAGGTAGTATTTGGTTCCATGGGTGTTTTAACAGGTCTTTTTTGTCGACTATTTTAGTTATGTCGTTTAGGTTTATTTTTTGAAGTTTATTGCCGGTGGTGTCGGCTGTTTTTAAAATGTTTTCTGTTATTTTGGTGTCGAGGTATTGTGAATATGTTATTACGTTTTTTATTAGGGTTATGTAATCTAGAGGTTTTAGTTGTTCTAGTATTGGCTTATTTTTTAATAGTATTTCTAGTGCTTTTCTTATGAAATGGTTTTTGATTGTTCTGTGTTTTGGTATCTTTTTTAGGTTTAATAGTGCTTGTAGGAT
>JAEOSG010000276.1 GCA_016840485.1 Candidatus Baldrarchaeota archaeon | reverse complement strand
ACTTTAAACCCGTAATTTTGAGAAAAACAGTATTGCTGCCCCTATATGTTAAATTATAACTTCTTTTATGGTTAGATGTCGATCGTACACCAATTCTTTAAAGATAAATTTGGGAGATGGGAAACTTGCAATTATGGATGGTTCACGGAAGCAATTTAATAAGCAGTCATTGCATTTTGCGTTTCTTATAACTTTTATTTTGCCATTTACATCAAGAACATTGAACATTTTCTTTCTAAGAAAACATGGGTAAAAATCTCCATACCAATCTACGTAAAAAACATATTCTCCGCCTCTACAGTAGAAGTTTGGAGGTTTACCTTCATGAAACCTTATTATATCCTCAATATAAGATGCGGCGTCTGCTATCATAGCTCCTTTCATTTTTAAATAAAAAATTCTGTAAGCTGTTTCCTTAAGACTTTCATCGTTAAATTTTCTTATTTCTCCTCCAATATTATATGTGTTAACATCTGCTACTACTGGGTAGCAGAAACTAAAAGGAACACCTAACTTTCTATTTACATAAAAAATCATACGATCAATGTTTTTCCCAATTATATAGGGATTTAAATAAACAAGCGTATAAACTCTCATACCCAGTTCTTTCGCCTTTTTTATTAATTCCATCTCTTTTTTCTGTATTCCAGAATATCTACGTATATTATCGCATATCTTTGAATCCCAATGATCTATAGATACCGAAAGAACATAAAGTCCGGCTTCTTTTAGCTCTTCAAGCATTTTAAAAGACATAGTTCCATTCGTGGTAACAGAGGTGACCATTTCCTTTTTATTTGCATATCTAACCATTTCAACAAGGTCTGGGTTTAGTGAAGGTTCTCCTCCAGTAAAATATGCTAGAATAAAACCATTTTTAGCCATTAAATCCAGAACCATCTTTGCCTTTTCAAAGGATATGTTTTCTGGTACTTGTCTATACATATCACACATAACGCAGCGACAGTTACATTTAGATGTTACAGCAAAGATAGCTGTACGTTTAAAACCAGATAAGAGTTTCCTTACAATAGTTTTCAATGAAACCAAACGTGCTTCCCCACTCTACTTATATCCCTAAAATATAGTAACAGCTTAAACAACTACATACTTTTTTGACTTCTTAGATTTTAAATTTTTCGAATAAAATATTACACGTTAGAATAAATGGTATTGTCGTCTTACCGCATTCGGCTCCTATGTCGTTCATTATAGAAACAGAACTTTAGAAAAATGAGATAAAATAAAACGTTAGAAATTGAAATACTGCGTATATTCCCATGGCGTTACTTGCATCGAATATTCGATCCATTCCTTTCTTTTAACTTCTAAGAATTGATTTAAAACTTCTGATCCAAGTGCTCTTTGTACGACTTCATCTGATTCCAATGCATCCAAGGCTTCTTTCAAAGATCCGGGTAACTCTCTTATACCTAGCTCCCTCATCTTTTTCTTTGAAAACTTATAGACATCTTCATCCACAGGGTCACCAGGGTCGATCTTTTTCTTAATTCCATCCAGTCCAGCTAAAGCCATGGCAGCAAAAGCCAGATATGGGTTGCACAGCGGATCTGGAAATCTAACTTCTATTCTTTTCCTTCTCTTTACAACTTTTCCTTTCAAATACAAAGGTACCCTTACAAGAGCAGATCTATTTTTCCTACCCCAACATATGTACACCGGTGCCTCAAACCCTGGCACAAGTCTCTTATACGAATTTACTGTTGGAGCAACAATTGCAGCCAAAGCCTCCGCGTGTTCTAAGATGCCTCCAATATAATATCGGCCTGTTTGACTTAGTTCAGCATATTCGTCATCTGGATCGTAGAAAACATTTACATCTCCTTTCCACAAGCTTTGATGTACATGCATCCCGCTACCATTGTCTTCAACTATCGGTTTAGGCATAAAAGTAGCTACAAGTCCATGTTGCTCCGCAATGTTTCTTGCCGTAAACTTGTAGATTTGAACCTTATCAGCCATGTTTGTAAGAGTGTCCGCGATCATTATTATCTCAACTTGCCCAAGAGTAGCGACTTCATGATGGGTTTTCCCTATTTTTATGCCGAGATCCATCAACGCGCTTGCAAAATCCATTCTAAACTCATGGGTTTCATCAAGAGGTGGAACTTGGAAATACCCGTCTTTAAACTTTATACTATGTTTAAAATTCACTGCAGGAACTAGTTCATTTGTTGGAGCTGCATTTATTTGTTTCATACTAACAGCTGGATTTATTTTCTTAAATACGAAAAATTCTATTTCAGGTGCCATGTAAGCTGCAGTGAATCCGGATTCGTTTAAAATTTTTTCTGCTCTTTGAGCCACGTATCTCGGGTCGCCTTTGAACCTTTCTCCACTGTAACCTTCATATATGTCGGTGATGAAAAACGCTGACTTATATTCACCCATAGTCCAAGGTATAACTTTCATAGTTTTTAGATCTGGCTTTGCCACCATATCTGATTCTTCTATGCTCTTAAAGCTTGGAATTGATGAACCGTCGAAACCCATGCCCATTTCAAGATCTCTTTCATCTAAATTGGAGAGAGGATAGGAGAAACTACGTATACGTCCGTTTATATCGGTTATCCAAAAGTTTACCCACTTAACTTGTTCACGTCGCAAGTATTCAATCGCATTAACACTTGTCAAATTCCCACACCACTCACTGTACATTTATTATAATACAGCATAGAAAACTCTATCAAATTAAAAATTTTCTAGCAAAAATATTAACATTTAGTAGTGAATTTAAAATATAAATAAACAAATGTACTAATACATAGTATATGGAC
>JAEOSG010000275.1 GCA_016840485.1 Candidatus Baldrarchaeota archaeon | reverse complement strand
GTGCTACTAGTATTCCTGCTACTAGAGCTGAAGGGGCTGCTGCTAGATATGTTATTAAGTATGTTAGGGAGTATCCTTTTCCACGTTTTTCTGGTGGTATACTGTCAGCTATCATTGCTTGGAGTGCAGGGATGTAAATGGATGTTAATGCTAGTGTTGTTTCAGCTATTATTAGCCATTGCCAAGCTGGAGCTGTTGCATACAATAAGTATGAGAAAGCTACAAAAAATGTAAAAAATGCTATTATGTTTTTTCTTCCATACCGGTCTGCTACATACCCTCCAATTATTGCTACTATTGCATATACTGATGTGTAAAGTGCTTGAAGCAAACCTGGAACCATTTCCGGGGCTCCGAGCCCTACAACGTACTTTGAATAGTATGTGCTTGTAGCTCCTCTTGCAAATTCTATGAAAGCCCATGTAACGATTATTATGAGCAGGTTTCCCCTCAGTAGGGAGAAATATCTGCGAAGTTCTTTTAATTTTCCTTCCCCCAAAACAGCCACCTGAGGGGTTATATGTAGGTGAGATATATAGCTTTTATAGGTGGTTATATAAGGTTTATGCGCGAGGAACAATTATATTTGTTGTGTCTTTGTTTTAGTGCATTTTCCGGTTGCGTTATGTTGGTGGTCTTTGTGATTGGCCGTGTGTTAGAGGTTAATGTGGTTAGAAAAGATTGGAGAAAGGTTGATCTTAGGTTTGCTTTTGTTTATCCAAATGTTTATAGAGTGGGTATGTCTTCTTTTGCTACTCAACTTTTGTATTTTCTGTTAAATTCTAGGGAGGATGTTGTTTGCGAACGCTGTTTTTTACCTTATCAAAAGAAAATTATTCCAAGTTCCTTGGAATCGGGGCGTAACCTAAGGGAGTTTGACGTTGTTGGTTTTAGTTTGCAGTTTGAAACCGACTACATTAATGTTGTTGATATGCTTCGTAGATCTGGTATTCCTTTACATTCTAAGGATCGGTCTAGGGAAGATCCTTTAATTATTGCCGGAGGTCCATGTGCATGGGAGAATCCTGAACCTATTAGCGATTTTATTGATCTTTTTGTTGTCGGCGACGCTGAGACTGTTATGGATAGGTTCATTGACCTTTTTCTGGAAACAAGGAATCCTAGAGAGAATTTAGAGGTGTTTGCTGACATTGAGGGTGTGTATGTTCCATCTTTGGGTAGGCATTATGTGAAACGGGCTTGGGTTAAAAGTCTTGATGATTGTCCTCATCCAGTTGCTGAAATTGTTCCTCAAGTTGATGAGAATAGTCCTTTTGCCCCTGTTTTCGGTAAATCTTTTCTTCTTGAGGTTGTTCGCGGCTGTAATCGTGGCTGTAGATTTTGTCTCATAGGTTTTCAAAATAGACCCATGAGAATTAGAGGTTTTGAAGTTTTAAAAGGTCTTGTCGATAGGGGACCGAAGTTTTCTCGAGTTCGTAAGGTTTCTTTGATAGGGTCAGCTATTTCGGATCATCCTGATTTTGAAGATTTGTGCTGGTATATTGTGAATAGTGGCTTTGATATATCTGTTCCGTCTCTTCGTGTAGACAGTTTTTCTGAATCTATTGCTGAGGTTTTGGTAAAGGGTGGGCAGAAAACCGTAACTTTTGCTCCTGAGGCTGGGACATTTAGGCTTAGGAGAGTTGTTAAAAAACCCTTTACTGAGGAACAGATTTTGTATGCTATTGCTACGGCTAAGAAGTGTGGTATTAAGCATGTAAAGCTGTATTTTGTTATTGGATTACCGGGAGAAGATGAAGATGACTTACGGGGTATTGTTGATTTAATACGTAAAGTTATAAATTTAGGTTATTCTCCAAGCGAACTTCATGTAAGTTTTACCCCGTTTATTCCTAAGCCGCACACGCCTTTTCAATGGTTGGCTCAACTTTCCTTAAAAGAGCTTGATAAACGCTTGAAATTTATAATTAAAAATTTGAAAGCACTTGGTTTAAATTACGTTGATTATCTTGATCCTAGATGGGCCAAGATTCAAGCAGCGTTGTCTTTAGGTGATAGGAAGCTTGGAAAGATGATTGAATATGTTGCTGAACACGGTGGTGGCTTAGGTGCGTGGAGAAGAGCTCAAAAAACATTTGGCATAAATTTAACCGATTATAGTGATAGAGTTAAGGATCTTGATAAAGAATTACCTTGGTCGCACATTGATGTAGGGGTAGACAAAATTTTTTTAACTAGGGAATACGAGAGAAGCTTAGAAAAAAATAAAAATGAATGATTTTTTCAATATTTTTTCCCTTTACTTAGTTATGTTTGTAATTCTAGATACTTTTAAATAATACTTCTAGATTACCTTTTATAGAGGGGTTAAAATTGACTGCAAATGAACAGAGAAAAAGGAAAGCAGCAAGAAAAAGGATATCCAAGATGGTAGATGACTTCATGGAACGTCAGATCATTAAAATGCAAAGAGCCATAAAAGAAGAGAAAGGATATCAAAGTTTAGATGAAAATATGGTAGAAGATTTCCATTCCTTATCATTTGACAAGGAAGTGTTTAGAGAACTTTTCCCCAACTTAGCTAGGGAACTAGAAGAAGATGTATACAGTGTTGAACTTCACGGCGTAAGAGGAAAACCGGTTGATGAAACTCCGATTGATGAGTTAAGATATCCAGATGTGATCAGTTTTATACGGCGTGCTGAAACAGAGGAGCAAGCATTGGAAGTTATCGATTTTATGGAGAGAAGAGGAGAAATTTCAAGAGAATATGCAAATAAATTAAGGGAGCAACTTAGAACTAAAGGTCTTAGAAGTTTCGGTCCAAAAAAGGAACC
>JAEOSG010000274.1 GCA_016840485.1 Candidatus Baldrarchaeota archaeon | reverse complement strand
CACTAGAACCGGTATGCCTAGAAAAATATTCTGACTTTCCCGAGCTTGGCAGATTTGTTATCGAGGGAAAAAAGGGAACTGCAGCTGCTGGTATCGTCCTAGAAATTACTGAATCCTTTAAAGAGGCATAAAAATTGTATGAAACATTATTGTTTGCAATTCTCGTTGGTTTCGTTGCACAAATGATTGACGGAGCCTTAGGAATGGCTTATGGAGTAACATCAAACAGCGTTCTACTAGCCATGGGAATTCCTTCCGCTCCTGCCAGTGCAAGTGTTCACACAGCAGAAATCTTCACCACACTAACTTCTGGCGTATCTCACCTTAAGTTTAAAACTGTGGATAAAAGGCTTTTCAAAAGACTTTTGATTCCAGGCGTAATTGGAGGATTTTTAGGAGCTTGCTGTCTTGTTTTAGTACCTGTAACTATTATCAAGCCTATTGTTAGTCTCTATCTTATAATTATGGGCTTGCTCATTCTTAGAAAGCTTTTTGACATTACCAGTCACAGAAAGGACACTAACGAAATTATACTGGGTGGCGCGGGAGGATTTTTAGACGCTGTTGGCGGAGGAGGATGGGGACCTATAGTAACTTCAACTCTGATTGCCCGTGGAAATGATCCCAGAATTACTATAGGTTCTGTTAATTTAGCCGAGTTTTTTGTAACAGTTTCAGAAGCGTTAACATTCTTTGCTTTTCTGGGAATAGTTCACTTAGAAATAATTATTGGACTAATAATTGGAGGTGTGCTAGTTGCTCCCTTGGCTGCTTATACATGCAAAAGATTGCCTCTTAAAGTTCTGATGGCTATTGTTGGAATTGCAATTATCATTTTAAACATAAGAACATTGTATTTGGCGTTAATTTAAATTGGAACGTACCAAAAACTAGTTTAAGCTCTTGTATGTGAAGCTTTTAACTAACTCTTTTTCTAATGCCTCTACTCTACTTCTAACTTTCATCACTTCCCTTCTAACAATTTCTTCCTTAATTTCTTTTTTCCGTTTCTCATTAGACTTCAAAATCAACCTCAAAAACTCAGAGTCATAAGCCTTCAAAAGCAGCCTCACATTAGGAACCAAACAATGTCCCCCAATAACATCCGGAAACATTACAGGTCTATCCAACCTCACACGATGCGTGTCCTCAATAAAGTCCACAACACTATCAAAATCCGCTCCAAGACTCCTACTAATTCTATGCATTTCCTGAAAACAAGCTATCATCCAAGCCCTATAAGTAGTTTCGAAAAGCTTAGCCAATTCGGTTTCCAAACAACTCTTTAAAACCTTAGTTTTCAATCCTAGTTTTTTAAAATGCCTTTCTGTTGCTTCTGCAGATTTTTTACCCACACCACCAACATATTTTGTCCATCGTTTCAACTCCCACTTCATATAATCCAAACTTTTATGCATCCCACGAACAGGCGAATGCGCTACAAGACAACTTTTTCCACACTTTTCATATAATTCCAGCGTTGTTCCAGGAGCAACGGTACTATCAACAATCACAAGTCTAGGCTTAAACCGCGCAACATATTCAGCAACATTCTTCACGAACTCTTCCTTGCCAGTGCATGGGATACACACATGCATAACACCCACTTTATTAGGCAAAGCAGATTGCCCAACATCACGCATTTTAGCCTCATCCACGTCAAAACCATAAACCTCAAACTTTCCGCTTTCCTTTAACAACTCAAATAAGACGCGTCCAACCTCACCCAAACCTATAACCAAAACAGTTTCCTTAGCCATCTCTAAACAACCTTTAACAGAGCAACAAAGATAACGTGTCAAACTATTTAAATTTCACAGATAATACTACCACACAATCAGATGATTACTATGTCAACACCTAAAACCGGCAAGGGAGTAATCATAGGAAAAAATGTTCAATTTGGCAAAGACGTTCTCATCTGGAACTATGTAGTAATAGGTGACAATACAAAAATAGGAAGCGGAACACGCGTAGGAAGCTTCTGCGACATTGGAAAAAATGTGATAATAGGAGAAAACTGCGTCATACAAGCACATGTTACAATCGCAAACTACTGTAAACTCGGCAACAACGTTTTCATAGGCCCAAACAGCAGCCTGCTGAATGACAGGTTCCCTCATAGCAAATGTCCAACACCGTCCATAATAAAGGATAACGTTGTTATCGGAGGATGCGTAACGATACTTCCAAACATAACCATACATGAAAACTCTGTAATAGCAGCTGGAAGCGTTGTAACAAAAGATGTGCCGCCAGAAACCGTTGTAAAAGGGGTGCCAGCCAAACCTATGATGACAAGACGAGAATACGAAAATAAGAGAAAAGAATTCATTAGTTCTAAAAAACAGAAAGTCAATTAATCTTTTTTACAGTGTTTACAATTACATCAAGGGGATTTTCAAGTCTATCCAGCAGAGATTTCACGTTGTATTTCTTTCCCAGAAGTTTTTCCGCAAGTTTTGATACATTAGAAGTATTCGCTTTAAAAATTGGAAACCCTTTGTTAATCAAAAAATCATTTACATGTTGCTTCTTGAAAACATTAACAATTATCGCTGGGGTTCCCTGCAAAGCAGCTTCTCGAGTTATAGTTCCTCCCACACCAATAAACAAGTCTGCTTGGGCAACTAAACTAGCGGAATCAACAAAACCTTTCGGTATTATTATGTCCTTAACTTTCTTTCTTTCATAGCGAGATAGAAAAACAACCTTTCCAAGTTTCATCAATTTTTTTGCAATTTTCAATAAATCTATTTGCTTCCTCGTATATACCGCCTTCTTTTCGTACTCTCTTACAA
>JAEOSG010000273.1 GCA_016840485.1 Candidatus Baldrarchaeota archaeon | reverse complement strand
ATCTACATGTATATTCCTCAGGCACGTTCTTCTTTGTAATTTCGATGAACATAGGACGTGTATCTGAAATTATTTTGATGTCAGGAGTTTTCTTGTCCGAGGGGTTTAAAAACTCAAAAGAAACGCCCAATTTTAGCAATGATAACGCTACCCGTAATTCATAATAGGCACCGCGAAACTCCCTGACTGAAAGAAGCCTCTTAAAAACGTCATTAAAATTTTCTTTGTTTTTTAGCGAGCTTATCCCCAAACCAAGTTCGCTTACCCACCTAATGCTCCAAGGCGCTCTATTGAAAAGATACAATCTTATGGGGTGATCGTCATTCTTTTCATTTTTAAGCCAATCTTCTCCAAGATTGGCTCTAAGCTGTTTCCAATTGTTAATTATTTCTCCTTTTTCCTCTTCTTCAATATCTTTTTGGTCTTCAATTCCAGCGAATAAATAGTCCCAATTCAGTATTTCCAGCGTTATGGGGTTCATGGTATCTGACATTATTAAGCTTCTCTCCTTTTAAAATCCCTAAATGAGCTCTATAAATGTTTTTATAACCAATCCGATTATTACTGAATAAGTAACGTTAATCATCGTGCCTGCGAGAAAAAATAAGGAATTTTTACTCATATCTTCTCTACGGACTATATATAGCTTTTGCCGCGAATATTAACGCTAACGCTGTATAAGCGTCCAGAAGCATAAAAGTAAGTATCAATAAATTTTCACACTTTCCTACTACAAAACCAGTATCACGCACTTCTTTACTGATTTTCTGACTTATAGGTTCTTCTGAAATCTTAGACAAAATGTAATTTACCACTATTCCGCTTGTACTAAGTAGTACAAAATATCCTCCTATTAAGATGGCAATTACAATCCAGTTCATATTTTCGATCATTATTCGGCGAGAGGATATGACATCCCCAGTAGCACATATAGCTTTTGTTTCATATCTCATCCCATATACATTTCTCATATATAAAAACAACCTCTATTGGTTGTGATTTGAAAAAACAACCCCCTTTATATCTAGGGAGTATGTAGTTCTTTTTAATGCCGTACCCATCTCCTCAGGTATTGCAGTAAATGCGTACATGCAAACAAACAAATTTTTTGACTAAACGCTTCGTATAGCGAAGAAAAAAACTCCAGCCCGATGCCGCGCATAAGGGTTATCGAAGCGTAGTGGGTCTCCAAAGCCTCTCTTATTTCTTCGTAGGTTTTGTGCTCTTCGTAGCGTTCCGATGTGTAAAATAACCTCAAGCCCGAATATCTTGCGTGGAATAATCGCCGCTTGAAATTCTTCTGCCCTGAAAGATAAAGGAATTGCAGAGATCGTTAACGGTTATGTCTCGCATGGGGACGTGATTGAGATACTCACGAAAAACCGATTCTCAGGAATAAACGATAGAAATGTAACCGTAAAAGTGCCTGTTTGCCAGTCTTTACAGAGTACATTTTTATATACTGCGAAATATAGGTTTTAAGTAAGTAAAATATCATATTTCCTAAAACTGAGGAAGAAGATGACAATGAACAAACTTAGGTGGGTTCGGAACTTTCGCAACCCCTCGGATTGCTCGGTGCTATCGCACTCATACAACAGGTGGATATGTAGTTCGCTGCGCTCACCCAAATTGCTTCGCAACTTCGCATAACCACAAAACGTTATACGCCATGTCGCGTGAAAGGAAAAAAATGAAAGGGTCAACACTAATGTGGTGGGATAAAAAGTTGAAAATAACCGAGAAATTCGACATAGATGCTGAGGTAGTTTTATACTTAGGGGATACTTTGGACCTCCTTAAACAAATTCCTGACAAAATGGCAGGTCTTGTTGTTACTTCACCCCCTTATAACATAGGGAAACCTTATGAGAAAAAACTTAACCTTCAGGAGTATATAGAACAACAAGAGAAGGTTATTAAAGAGTCTATTAGAATTACAAAAGACGATGGAAGTATATGTTGGCAAATAGGCAATTATGTTGAGAACGGCTCTATTATTCCACTGGATATTCTTCTCTATCCCATTTTTGACAGGTTTAGTCTTAAGTTAAGAAATAGAATAATTTGGCATTTTGGACACGGTTTACATGCCCAAAAAAGATATTCCGGCAGATATGAAGTTATACTTTGGTTTACAAAGTCTGAAAACTACATTTTTAACCTTGATGCAGTTAGAGTTCCTCAAAAATATACCACTAAGAAATACTTTAAAGGACCCAAAAAGGGAGAATTATCTTGTCATCCTCTTGGTAAGAACCCTACTGATGTATGGGAAATCCCAAATGTGAAATCTAACCACCCGGAAAAAACTATTCATCCATGTCAATTTCCTGTAGAGTTAGTTGAAAGACTTGTTCTTGCTCTTACGAATCCAGGTGATTGGGTAATCGATCCATTTATTGGTGTCGGTTCAACAGCGATAGCTGCTATCTTACATGGTAGAAAGGCTGCTGGTGCGGATATAATTGAAGAATATATAAAAATCGCAAAACAAAGGATTGAGTTACTTCTTAGAGGTAAATTAAAACTAAGACCTATGAGCAAACCAATTTATGAACCAAAACATCTTAGAATGGAAATAGAAGCGGGTCTTTTTGATTATTTGGAAGGTGAAAAAAATGAAAAAAGTCTTTGAATATTCTCATCTTGGAGGTAGACGAAATCATAGATTCTGTCAAGATTACAGGTAGAACCAAAGTATTTGTTTAGCTCATTTCAAACAAAGCTCATTGACGAGCAATTTTTTGAGTTCGTCGTAGACATCTTTTCCCTGTAACCGCCACGTGGCGAAGACGGAAGCGATGTACTGGTAATATTCAGCGCCAATCTCCGATCTA
>JAEOSG010000272.1 GCA_016840485.1 Candidatus Baldrarchaeota archaeon | reverse complement strand
AAAAAAGGAAAAAAATACATAGAAACATACCACAACATACTAAAAGAACAAATACTGACATAAAACATAAAATAGAATATGATTGCAGAAAAAAGTCGCCAAATTAAGAAAGAATCGTTTATACAGAGCAGACAGATGGAGCTCCACAGTAAACTGCAAGAACTTTTTAAAAAGGAAGGAAAAGCAACCTTGGAAAAAGTTAAAAAAGTGATTCTTGAGGAAAAAATTGAATGTAAAGAAATTCAAAGAGCATTGAAGTATTTCTTATCGTATAGGGAAAAAGGTTTCCTTGTGAGACCCACGTTGATCTCGTTAGGAAGCAAAGCAGTCGGTGGAGACATTGAAGAGATAGCAGAGATAGCAACGCCTTTAGTGCTGATGAGTGGTGGCATGGACATTCATGATGACATCATTGATAACCAAAAAAAGCAAAATTCTAGGTTTACAGTTTTTGGAAAGTTCGATAAGGATGTTGCTCTACTTGTCGGTGATGCTCTTCTTTTCAAAGGTTTAATATCATGGTATAAGTTACTTGACAAGATTTCAATGCAGAAATTCATTCAAATTACCTTGCTTTTGGAGAAGGCATTTTTCGAACTTGGTGATGGTCAAGCACAGGAGGTAAGCCTTAAAGGAAAGATAAACGTTAGTCCTGAACATTACCTACAAATTGTACGAAAAAAAGCGGCTGACATAGAAGCGCTTTTTCACATAGGTGCACTTATTGGTAATGCGTCACAAAGCGAAATCAAAGCCTTGAGTAATTATGGTCGGTGTATAGGTATGTTGTGGATATTAGGAGACGACGTAGTAGACATGTTTAACCCTAATGAACTAAAGCGAAGAATAAAGCATGGATGTTTACCACTTCCATTATTCTATGCGATGGAAAATCCAAAAATCAAATCTCGACTTCGCAGAATTCTTCTAAAGACAAGGATAACAAAAAAGGACGCAAAAACTATACTAGAAATGACGATTAAATTTGCTGGATTTAAGAAAACTAAAAGTGTAATGCAAAATTTGGTATTAGAAGCGTTGGAAACTATTAAACACTTCAAGAATGCAGAAGATTTAAAACTACTAGTAGAAGATTATCAGAATTTCATCGAACAAATGTAGAAAATTAAACTGTGAACCAGCCACTTCCCCATCTAACTGGAACGTTTTTCTTTCTTTTTTTCGCCATCTCCTTTCACCTACATAATTGTTGTACACATATACACTTAAAAAACTTTCTATAAATTTCCGGTTATAAAGTTTTAAAGCAACATAAAAGAATTATACTACTGGGATTTATTGTTGCAGAGAGAGAAGCAGTATTTATCGAAATTCGAAACAAAAAGAAACAAGCTTGCTGCGTTTATTTTAGTATTTTTTACTTTATCTTGGTGGTCTATGAGTCTCTCAGTTTTCAAAAACTTTTATCAGCCAATGGAAACGCTTAATCCATCTATAGCCATTACTGCTCGTGCATCGTACTTTACATCAATAATTACCTTTAGCATTATGGGTTCATTTGCGATTAAAAGAAGCAGAAGGTTATCTTTTCTTTATTATTGGATGCTAATAGGCGCAATTTCCTCATTAATTCCTCTCATGCTTAGTAGCATTAACGAGTGGCAACTATTTTTTGTTTCTGTTTTGCTTGGATCCACGTTCGGTATAGGATTGCCTTCATGTTTAGCTTTTTTTGCGGATATGACGAACTTTGAAAATCGTGGCAGCTTAAGCGGAGTGGTTTTCCTGGTAAGTAATCTGGTCATTGCAGCAGTTGCAGTTACATTATTGAATACTGATCTGAAGGTTATAGCCTTAGCCGCTGGAGCGTGGAGAGTTGTTGGATTGATTTTGTTTGCATTACTTAAGCCTAAACAAGAGACAAAGACGAAAGACAATAGACATATTTCGTTCAGTTCACTTTTCGAGAACAAACGGTTTCTTCTCTATTTTATTCCTTGGTTTGCTTTTTCTTTAATTGAATGGTTTGAAAATCCAATAAGAGTGAGTCTCTTCGGAGAATTTGCCGCGTCAGTCGAGGTTATAGGAGTAGCCTTCGGAAGCATCGCAGCCGTTGTGGGAGGAATGTTTGCTGATAGAATTGGAAGAAAAATCATTGTACTTTACGCTTTTGTTTCAATCGGAATTGCCTACGCTGCCCTGTCCATTATGCCTACCGACATTGTAGTCTGGTATTTCTTCGCTGTAATTGACGCAATCGCCTTTGGGCTTATATACCCCATATTTGTACTGACAATATGGGGAGACCTAAGTCAACAGCGAGAAAGACAAAAATACTACGCGATTGGAACTGTCCCCTTTTTCTTCGCAGGCATTTTAGAGCTTATTGTCAAACCTTATGTTTTATCCGTCCGTCCTGAAGCCGCTTTCTCTTTAGCTTCGTTTTTCTTGTTCGTTGCTGTCATACCATTGCTCTTCGCACCAGAAACTCTGCCTGAAAAAATAATTAAAGAAAGAGAACTTAAAGAATACATTGAAAAGGCTAAGAAGACTAAGGAGAAATATGGTTAAGATAAGGGTAGAGAAGTATGTTTTTTCATGTGATTTTGACTACGGAGTGTAACCTTGAATGTCGTTACTGTTTTGGTGAAGCGTTAGAGGATTTGGATTCGGATTTTTCGGGTTTTGAGGTTGATTATTCTTTGCCTAGAAAGATAAGTTATGATGTTGCCTTGTTGGATAAGTTTTGTAGGCAGGACCCAGACTGCGTGTTAATTTTTTATGGTGGTGAGCCCTTGCTTTGTTTGGAAGAGATTAAGCGTATAATGGATTGTGTGTATGCGAAGCATTTTATTGTTCAGACGAATGGTTTGCTTCTTGACCGTTTAGCGCCAGAG
>JAEOSG010000271.1 GCA_016840485.1 Candidatus Baldrarchaeota archaeon | reverse complement strand
ACTATTTAAATTTTTCTATTCGCCTTAATAGAGTATGATCTACTCACCAATGAGTTTTACGGTGCTGGTAAGGATAAAAATTTTAAGACATTAAATTACATTAAAAATTATGATCTTACCCCGACTATTTACGTTCCTAATCATAGGTGGTGATTAGTTGAAGGCTTGTCTGATCGATTTTGGAAGTACTTTCACCAAGGTTATGATCGTAGATCTACTGAACGCAAAAGTAGTAGCTAGATCCAAAGCTGTCTCAACTGTAAATACAGATGTAATGATAGGACTCGAAAACGCGTTAAATCAACTAAATCTCTCAGTTAACTCTCTTTCGGAAGGAAAATTCAAATATAAATTCGCTTGCAGTAGCGCTGCTGGCGGCTTAAAAATGATTGCTATAGGCTTGGTTCCCGAGCTTACCGCTGAAGCAGCCAAAAGAGCTGCTCTGGGAGCTGGAGCTAAAGTGCTAAAAGTATACTCATACGAACTAACTTTGCACGAGTTAGAGGAAATCGAGCAATATTCACCAGATATAATTTTACTTGCTGGTGGTACTGATGGCGGGGATAGGAAAACGATTTTACATAACGCCAAGATTTTGGCTAAATCGAAATTAAATGTACCTATTATCGTAGCTGGAAATAAGGAGGCTTCCGATGAGGTAGAGAGAATATTAAGAGCTGGAGGCAAAGATGTAAGAGTAACGGAAAACGTAATGCCCGAATTAGGAGAGTTAAATATAGAACCTGCAAAGGAAGTAATTCGCGAGGTGTTTATGGAAAGAATTGTTGAGGCAAAAGGATTAGGTAAGGCTAAGGAACTTGTTGACATTTTAATGCCGACGCCAGCAGCGACTTTAAAGGCTGCAAAACTTTTAGCTGAGGGAACTGAGGAGGAAGAAGGACTCGGAGAAATATTGGTGATTGAGATTGGCGGAGCGACAACAAACGTTTACTCTATTGCGGAGGGAAAACCTACACAGCATAGAACTATCTGGAAAGGTTTAAAAGAACCTTATGCCAAGAGGACTGTCGAAGGGGATCTTGGTGTACGTGTTAGTGCTGAAGCTCTTTTATCCGCTGCAGGTAGAAAGAAGGTTATGGAGAATTTTATGTCAGAGCTAGGTAAAACCGATGTAAATATCGACCTAGATAAGATTGTAAAAGAGCTTTCAAAAAATGTTGGAATCCTTCCCAGTTCGCCAGTGGAATATGCTATTGATGCAGCTTTAGCAAAAACTGCTATAGAAATCGCTGTTGAAAGGCATGTCGGATCGATAAGGGAGGTCTTTTCACCTGCTGGGAAGTTTTTCATTCAAATAGGTAAAGACTTAACAGAGGTAAAATATGTGATTGGAAGTGGTGGGCCCATCGTTTATAGTAAGAATCCGCGTCGAATATTGGAAAAGGCTTTGTTTGACGAGTCTAATCCCTTCCTCCTTAAGCCCAGAAACGCTACGTTAATGGTAGATAAAAAATATGTCTTATGGGCCATGGGTTTATTATCAACAGTAACTCCAAACGTAGCATTGAAAATAATTAAAGACTCCATATGTCCAGTTTAGAGTTTAAATTAACTCAACAGTTCAATCGCTAACATTGTATATATTTTTGAAACCGTTAATACTTGGTCAACTAGAACGTATTCATTAGGAGCGTGCTGATTTCCACCAGAAGGACCGAAGACAACGGTTGGAATCCCACCTTTAACAACTAAGTGATTTGCATCAGAAACGCTTGTTCCATAATCGATTTTTAACTCTCTCCCAGTTACTTTAAGATATATTCGCATTAATGCTTTTACTATTTCCTCTTCCTCCGATAATACGTATGGTGAATAGAATGGAGGTTTAATTTTAATTTCAACTTGTGACCGTATATTTATTAGATTTATCAGCTGTTTAAAATCGTTTATTACTTTTTCTTTAGTCTCACCTGGAACTGTATGTCTACTTATAATTATTGTAGCTTTTTCAGGGGTTGTAAGGGAATACTTTTTATAACCACCCTCGATTTTAAGAACACATAAACTTCCTTGACCAAGCTTTTCGTGTCTTAAGAAGTTAAGTTGATCAAGAGACGTTATTATTTTTGCTGCATCATTGATAGCGTTTATACCGTGTTCTGGTGTCGATCCATGCGAAGCTCTTCCCTTAACTACAAGTTCAACCAGCATCTTACCTTTGTATCCCAGAAGAGTTTCATAAAAATGTGGTTCTCCTAAAACAGCCATATCTGCCCTTATGTTTTTCTCTAAAAATTTTAAAATCCCCTTAGAATAAGCTTCTTCATCTACAACGGATACAAAAAGTACATTACCATTAGGTTCTATCGATAAGTCGTTTAGTGTTTTTAAGGTTGCTATCATTGCCGCTAAACCGCCTTTCATATCAGAAGCACCCAAACCATAGAGCTTTCCATCAATGATCTTCCCTCCAAACGGATCAATAGTCCATCCTTCCGAAAGCGGCACAGTATCCATATGGCCGCAGAAAAGTAGAGTTTTACCTGTAGATGGTTTTTTAAGTCTTGCAATAACATTAAATCTATCTTTTTCCACATTTTGCCTCTCAACATGGACTCCTATCTCATTTAAAACCTTCTCTATGTATTCACCTATTTTTTGCTCCTCCCCGACAACACTTGGTATTCTAACCAAATTTTGAAGGACTCCAATGATCCACTCCCTATTCTTGTCCACGTACTCAGATACTTGTTTTAACATCTCCATTTTCACAACCCCAGGGCTAGCATGTAAGAGTTTAACATGTGATTGCATCATGTCAAACTTTCAATTCAGGAATTTGATAAAATTAAACGTACGGAATATTTTGCTTTAGCTACATCAATATACCACTATAATAA
>JAEOSG010000270.1 GCA_016840485.1 Candidatus Baldrarchaeota archaeon | reverse complement strand
AAATATAACGAGATACATTATTAAATATTAATTTACGGATTTTGTTCACCTTGAAACCAAAAATTTAAATGGATGAAAATCCTTCTCGCCATTAAGACAGTGGTTTCTGAATGATTGAAATTAAAAAATTTTTCACACATACTAGATTATCAAAAGTGACAAAATTATTATTACTCATTAGATCGTTGCTGGCACTTCCCTCTATAATCCAGCTTGAACCTACAACAAAATGTAATCTCAAGTGTAAACATTGTATACGAACAAGCGAAGTAAATTCTGATATTTCTATTAGTCTTTTCAAATCTATACTCAAGCAATTAGCACCTAAGAATAAACGAAAAAAGCCTTTACTTTTCTTGACAGGGTTAGGTGAGCCTTTTCTGAATCCTAACATATTCCATATGATAAAATATGCTAAAAGATTAGGGTTTCAGGTAGGCCTTACCAGTAATTTAACAATCATGAACCAATCAATTGCAAAAAAACTAATTGCTACCGATTTAGATTTTTTATCTATTTCAATCGAGTATGCTGATAAAGAACTGTTCGAGTTTATACGGGAAGGGGCCGTCTTTGAAAAAGTTTTAAGCAACATACAGCTCCTTATTCAAGTCAGAAAACAGCTCGGTTCCAACAAACCGAAAATTACATTGGAATCTGTTATATTTGATAATACTACAATCAATCAAATCGTTCGCCTGATTGATCTTGCGAAAACATTAAGAGTTGATGGAATTGTATTTCCAGCTCAAACTTCACCACATAAAATACACACTCGCTACAATGAACTCACCTGCCTTTTAAGGCACCTTTCAGTTAAAGTTAATTATATAAAAATTGAGTTAATAAGCCCGTCGAAGATATGTGAAGCTCTAAATAGATGTTATATCACATTTGATGGAAAAGTTTTGCCCTGCTCTGCATCCGTACAGTTATTTCCCAGAAAAGAGTATCCACGCTTCCAATTTGGCTGTTTGAAAGCTGAATCTTTTAAGGATATTTGGTTTTCGAAAAGATATAAGCTTTTTAGAATTAAAGTA
The DNA here is from genome assembly GCA_016840485.1 of Candidatus Baldrarchaeota archaeon. GTDB lineage: Archaea > Asgardarchaeota > Baldrarchaeia > Baldrarchaeales > DXJG01 > DXJG01. The sequence goes on along the minus strand of JAEOSG010000270.1, from coordinate 1,830 downwards.
GCATTAGGCTTATTCCCGTATCTGTGTAGATACTGCCTCCGAAGCAAGTAGCAATATTAAAAAGATTTGCTATTGGAAGTTTTCTGATGTGTTTATAGTCAAGCTTCCTCAACAACAACCACCAACAACAAAAAACAACAAACAATACTTAAAAGTTACCAAATCCTTCAACTAAACCTGCCCCAAAAGCCTCTTCAACCCATCTTTTAACGAAACTTTCGGACAGTAACCAAGCTTCTCTTTAACCTTTGAAATGTCAGCAACACTATGCCTTATATCACCTTCTCTAGGCTCTGAATGAACAGTTTCCAAACTATTTTTACCTGCAAGTTCCAACAACATACTAGCCAACCGATTTATGGTTGTTCCAACACCAGTACCTATATTAAAAATCTCTCCAATCGCCTTCGCATGTTTTAAAGCTAAAACATTAGCCTCAGCAACATCTGTAACGTAGACAAAATCCCTTGTTTGCTCGCCATCGCCGAAAATCACAAGGGGAAGACCATTTGTTAAACGGTTTATGAACCGCGTTATAACTCCGCTGTAGTTGCTGCAAATTTGCCTTGGACCGTAAACATTAAAGTATCTTAAACAAACCGTCTCCAACCCGAAATTCCTGTTATATTTTTGCACATAATCTTCAGCAGTCAGCTTCGAAGAGGCATATGGCGACAATGGTTTTGGTGGATAATCCTCTTTTATCGGCAAATTTTCCGAGTCCCCGTAAACAGCGCATGAAGAAGCATAGACAAAACGTTTAATACCAAAATCCACAGAAGCCTTCAGCAAATTTAATGTTCCGTTAACATTTATTGCATAAGTTAGAGCTGGATCCTTTATTGATTCTGGCACGCTAACCAAAGCAGCCAAATGAATGATAGCGTCTACATCGCTAACCAAATCCCTAACAAGATGCGGATCTCTGATATCTCCACGAACAAAGCGAAAATTCCTCTTGTTCACATGCTGTTTAATATTCTCTAAGCGTCCACTCCTCAAGTTATCAAAAACAACAACCTCAACCCCCTCGGCTAAAAGCTTGTCTACAGTATGGCTGCCAATAAAGCCTGCACCACCGGTCACTAGAACTCTCAAACCTGCCAGCTCCTCACTAGACTAACGGAAAGCGCATTTAAAGCCTTTTACAACATTAGCCACCGACACGTGCTTTTCTTTCGTTAGAAATGGAAATGAAAACAGTTGAAACAAGGGAAGTTACATGCAAAAAGCCGTTGAAATCGGTAAGACTTCCGCCCCCCTTTAGTGTTTGTAAGCTATGGCGCATTAGGAAGTAGACGTGAAATCATCTGTAAAAATACTTGCTGTTTCGGCTACTGCGGCAACAACAGCATTTTTGACTATAAACTTTATAGTTTATGCAGATTGGATAGAACTAATAGTAGGAAGCTTAATATTCTTGGCAACCTACTTAATTGTAGCACCTATAACTGGTGCTATTAATCGAACAGATATTAACAACCTTAAAACAATGTTTTCAGGTCTAGGGATAATTTCAAAACTCACGAGTATTCCCCTTAAGATAGTAGAAAAATATCTAAAATCCACCTTTAGCAAGCACAGCAAGGAAAACAGCAAATTCTATTTGCAACACTGATCGTCACAATACCAATGTTCTTAGCGGCTTCTGGAATAACCATGCCAAGGAAAAGTAGATATTACTGCAAACAATATACTTACACGCATGTGAAAGTCTTGAAAAACGTCCTAAGTTTCTTCAAAAAAGTTCCTTTACCGAGAAAGGAAACAATACTCCTCATTTTAGTAGTAGCGCTTTTAACAGTTCTAATCACAGCATCCATATCCTTG
>JAEOSG010000269.1 GCA_016840485.1 Candidatus Baldrarchaeota archaeon | reverse complement strand
ACAAAGCAGGGGCTCACCACCATAAAAAATTAACACGCAGTCTGGATCCTGCCTACAAAACTTATCCAACAAGGCAACATCATAACTTATCTTTCTAGGCAAAGAATAATCAACCTCAAAACCCGAAAAATCCGAATCCAAATCATCTAACGCCTCACCAAAACAGTAACGACATTCAAGGTTACACTCCGTAGTCAAAATCACATGAAAAAACATACTTCGCTACCTTTCAACCATATTTTTCCTTAACCTTCTTAGCCTTCTCAATATACTTCTTAAGCTCCCTCTCTTTAATCTTCTTCTCAGGCAAAGTCTCCGGAGCAAAGACCAAAGGAACAACAGCTAAAAACAGAAAAAAGCTTGCTAACGAAAAAATTGCATAAACTAAAACTGTTTGGACAATATATTGGCCTATTATGAACCTTAGGAGATTTGAAAGAAGAAATGGCGATCCCCCAATTGCATAATATTTCTCACTACGATAATTATACGCAATGTCTCCCCATAATGTAAAAATGAATATTGTCATAATAATTCCACCAGCAATCCCGTCAACTATCGTATAAAAATACCAACTGAGTAAGCTTTCTGGACGAATTCCTAAAATTGCATAACCTAAACCCAGTAAGATAAAACCAATTATTGTTAGAAGTTTACGTCCAACTTTGTCGGCAAAGATTCCACCAGCAATCGCAAATATGCCTACTAAGCTACCTTCGATTAGCGTCGACGTCTGAACAAATTCTTCTCCAAAATAATTAATTACTATGGGCGCACTTAAGTAGTTTACCAAGCAAAACATAATCCATGGAATAAAGTAAAGAAAGAAAGAACGTTGATTTAGTATTGATATATACGAAATTGTTTTAGCCTTTCCAACACTCCATTCGCTTACCCCTATTAAAAGAAGAGATAGTAAACCAGACCCTCTCCAAGCTGCAAGAATTAAAGTACTTGCTGTAATATCAAGTTTTAACAAGCTCAATAGTAAAGTTCCCAAACCGATAAGGAAAAGTATCCCTCCTCCGTGTCGTGCACGATTTTCTGTGGTTGTGCATTCAGCGTACCATGCCATGCATGTGGGCAAGCCGAGACCAAATGATATTCCAGACAACAGGAAAATGATTGCGATATTCATTACAGCATATTTACTTAATAAGTTAGGAAGTAATGATGAAAAACTTCCTAAAACCAACCAGAGGAAAAGAAATTTTCTTTTTTCAAGTTTATTTGTGATGGATGCTCCAACTAAAAGTGAAAGCGCAGCTCCGAAAAAATTGATGATCCAAATCAGCAATTCCTCAAAATGTGTTAATGAAATCCCTTTCATAATTTCTTTTAGAACTGTGAACTGGCATGAATACCATACGAAAGTATTAACTATGATAATAACACATGCAAGCAACACTTTCTTAGACATCATATCTTCTTTTACAAATACTTCTTTCACCATTCTACTTCTTAATACCCTTAATTTTTAAGTCACTTAAGTATTAAGTATTTAAAAACCAAATTTTACGTATATATTTATAGAAAAACTTTTAAGCTCATATGTTGAACAATAATACAATTAGAGGATGAAAGGAATATGAAAAAAAGAAAGAAGCAGAAACCAGTAAGATTATGGGGTTGGATTTAGAATCTTCCGATCATATATCTTCTACAGCTGAATTTAGTAGTAGTTCTAACTCTGAGCGGATTTCCGGCTTATTTATAAAAGTTAATTCTTTACTTCTTCTCTCTACCATTTTTCTTAGTTTTTTCCTGAGTTCTATTACTTTCTCTGTTTTAACAATTTTTTTCATAACTTTTCTAAGGGCATCCTTTCTAGCATCAATATCCAGCAAAGGAATGATTTCATTTTTTATTTTTTCGTTTTGAAACGCATACAATAAAGGAAGAGGTAGACATTCATTTTTTATTCTATTTCTGAGTTCTTCCTCTTCAAGTAAGTCTATAAACTCATCTCTTATTGTCATCAAGATTCCCAATGTTCTGCCATAACGTCCTAAAGCATTTACCTCTTTTAGTTTCCCCCCTCCAATGATCGCACCTATTCTTGCCACAGCTTCTGCGACCGATGCCTTCATTTCTATGACGCTATAATAATCCTCTGGTGATATGTCGTATCGTCCTTTAAATTTTGTTTCTTGCGCTTCAGCCTCTCCAATTTCTAAAAAAGCTTGTTTCACTACGTTTAGAACTATTTTCCTTTGTTTTTTAGGAATTTTTTTACATGCTTTAAAAAGTAAAATTAGACCCTTGATAAACAGAACGTCGCCTGCAATTATCGTGATTTCTTCGCCAAATTTTCCGAAAACTGTAAGTTTGGAGCCCTTAAACTTAGATTTATCAATGATGTCGTCATGTAGGTCGCAAGCTCCTGCAAGGAGCACCATCGAAGCACCTATATGTTCGGTTGCATTCGGGTTTCCGCCAACAGCTTCGCATGTCAATGAAATTAAAGCCGGATGTTGTACATCGTACCATGATTCGTGCATGAAATAACGCAACGCATCATAAACCATTTCACCTAAAGCCTTTTCACCTAGGACTGCATTCTTTGCTATTTCAAAAGCTTTTTGCCCACGTTTTCTAAGAAGCAGTCGCGCTTGTTCAATCATCTTTTTGCTAGTTTTCATTTTGATCGTTTTATCATATGTCTTGTTTTTGTATTTGTTCTTTTAGTATGTTGTGGTATGTTTCTATGTATTTTTTTCCTTTTTTCGTTATGGTGTATACTTTTCTTGTCCTTCCTCCTTGTTGTTGTTTTTGGCTTGTTAGGAAGCCTTTCTTTTCTAAACTGTTGAGCAGCGGGTATAGGGCGCCGTGTCTCAGTTTTACGCCGAATCTGGTTTCTACTTCCTTTTTTATTTTGTAGCCCCACATTGGCTCT
>JAEOSG010000092.1 GCA_016840485.1 Candidatus Baldrarchaeota archaeon | reverse complement strand
AGCTGGTGCCGTTGGAACATTGATTAATCATTCTGAAAGGAGGTTGATTTTAGCCGATATTGATGGCGCAGTTAAGAGGGCGAGGGAGGTTGGGCTTGTTAGCGTTGTTTGTAGTAATAATCCTGAGGTTAGTGCAGCTGTTGCGGCGCTGAATCCTAATATGGTTGCTGTTGAACCTCCTGAACTTATTGGCACTGGAATTCCAGTGAGTAAAGCTAAACCTGAAGTTGTAACTAGTACTGTTAACGTGGTTAGGAAAGTGAATCCTGATGTGGTAGTTCTTTGTGGTGCTGGTATATCCTCTAGTGATGATGTTGAAGCGGCTTTAAAACTAGGGACTAAGGGTGTTCTTTTGGCTTCCGGTGTTGTAAAAGCAAAAGACCCTAAAAAAGTTTTATTAGAGATGGCTGAGGCTGCCCAGCGATCTGAAGGATGAATTATACGGGGAGTATATCTTCGGGTAGTTCGTTGAGTACTTGGTATCCTTCTTCGGTTACAAGTACCATGTTTTCTATTCTTACTCCGCCTTTTTTTGGTATGTATATTCCTGGTTCTATGCAAAGTACCATTCCTGGTCTAAGAAGGTCTTCACAGTCGAGTGTTATTTTAGGGGGTTCATGGAGTTCTAGTCCTATTCCGTGGCCTGATGCGTGGACAAAGTAGTTTTCAAACCCTGCGTCATGTATTGTTTTTCTAGCTGCTTTATCTATGTCTCCGACTCTTACTCCTGGGGCTATTCTTTCTATAGCGTCTTTTAGAGCTGCCTTAACTGTTTCAAACATTTTTTTATGCTCGTTTTCAGGTGTACCCAGAAATAGGGTTCGCGTGATGTCTGAATGATACCCTCCAAATACTGCCGATGTATTTATGATGATGAAATCGTTTTCGTTTATTTTTCTTGTTCCTGCTGTCGCATTTGGTTGCGCTGATCTTGGTCCTGATGCTACAATGGTTTCAAAACCTGCTTTTTGTGCTCCTGCTTTTCTTATTGCGTTTTCTATTTCTGCTGCAATTTCTATTTCGGATATTCCCGGTTCTATTATTTCTATGGCGGTTCTTAATCCCTTTTCAGATATTTCTAGAGACTTCTTGATTCTATCTATTTCATTGTAGTCTTTTATCATTCGAGCCATCATTATATCGTTGGTGATGTCTTTGAACCCTGCATCTGGAATATAGTTTCTTAAGGCTTCGAAGAATTTTACTGGAAGATATCCTAACTCAAGTCCTATCATTGAACTGTCAAGATTCTTTTCTTTTAATATTTCTTTAATTTTCTCGAAGAAGTTTTTCCTTGTTTCTTCTCTTAAAGACAGGGGGTATGGTTGATACGTTCTTATATCCTCTATCCACGATTTTTCCCTTGCTCGTGATTCCTCCAGTTTAGGTACGATAAGTACTGTTTCTCCATTGCTGGAAATTATTGTTGCGCTTGGAAGACTAGGTGAAATTAATGAAAACCCAGTTATGTAGAAAACATTAGTGGGCTTCATAAGGATAATTGCATCTATCTCTTCTCTTGCCATTATACGTTGCATTTTTTCAAATCGGGGCGAAGTATTGCGCATTTAGGCTCATCTCTCAGTGACAGCTTGGATTTGTAAATAATGAATTTGTTTGGCGGGCCCGCCGGGATTTGAACCCGGGACCTCCGGCTTTCCACTAAAATTTTAAGTTTATCCGCAGGCCGGCGCCATATCCTGCTAGGCCACGGGCCCCTGTCCCGTTATTTATCTGCTTGTTAAATAGTTTTTGAGATATTTAAGCTATTATTTAAAATGTATAAAACTCTTGTATTTTTCTTCTATGGGTAATTAAAAACATTTTTTCATTTTTGCGATGAAGAAACCTTCAGTTTCATTGGGGTAAGGGAACAGTCTTTGTGCATCTTCTAAGCCTCTGTATGCTTTGAAGCCTATGAAAGGTTCTGCTGGAACAAGTTTGAATTCTGGGCTGAGTTTTAGGAACTTTTCGATAAGTAGTTCATTTTCCTCCAATGTTATGGAACATGTGGAATACACAAGTATGCCGCCTGTTTTTACGAGTTTTGCTGCTGCTGTTAGAAGTTCCCATTGTATTTGAGTTATGTGTTTTATGTCTCTTGGTTTTGTTTTCCATTTTATTTCTGGTTTAGACCATATGGCGCCGGTTGAACTACATGGGACATCTACTAGTACTCTGTCAGCTTTATGTGTAGTAGCCTTATGTAATGTACGTGAATCTGCAACTAGTGGATGTGCTATTTTTACTTCTAGTTTTTTAAACTTTTCTTCCATTTCTTTTACTCTTCTAACGTTAAGATCTATGGCTAGAATTTTCCCGCGATTTCTCATTAATTGCGCTATATGTGTTGTCTTTCCACCGGGGGCGGCACATAAATCTATTACGAAATCTCCTGGTTTAGGATTTAATACATGACTGACTAGGGCAGATGATTTTGTTTGCATGTATATGTATCCTTCTTGGAAGGCCTTTGTTCTTGTAACTGGTTTCTCGTAGGAAACTACTTTTACGATGTCTGGTAGATTTTTGTCCTCTTTTATTTCAACTCCTTCTCTTTTTAGCATTTTTAGTATTTCTTCTTTCTTGCCTTTTAACGTGTTTATTCGTAGATATATTGGTGGCACTGTGTTGGTTTTTTTCATGATTTTTATTGCTGTATGTCTTCCTACAAGTTTAATTAGGTATTTTATAAGCCACGTAGGGTAAAAATATTTGATACTTAGCGTTTCGATGTCATTTAGGTTTTCATAGATTTTTTGGAGGGGGAGGTTCTCTGCTTGCCTTAAGATGGCGTTTACAAATTTTGCGGCTTTTACACCAAATTTTTCTTTTGTTATTTTTACGGCTTCATTAGTTACAAGAGCACTATTCGTTTTTCCGAACTTCATTTGGTAAATTGCTAGTCTTAGAAGATTTCTTAAGTATGGATGCATTAGGCGGGCTGAGCCATCTTTCAATACTGTATTTAATATTTTGTCTAGGGTGTTTTTTCTTCTTAGGACTTCGAATACTAAGGCGTGTGCAGCTCCCCTTTCTTTCCAGTCGGTTATTTCCATTTCTTGAGCTACTTTATTCATAGCGATTCTGGCTGATAACCCCTTTAGTTCGACAAGTGTCAATGCTTCCACCGCTATTTCTTCTCTATCAATTTTCTCTGTCATTTTTATCCCTTAGTCTTGCGATTTAATGAGTAGCAGCAGTAAGAGTAAGTTAGAAGATTGTTATATTTTTCGGATAGAATTTCTCAGCTAGTTTTGGATGAAATAATCTTAATAATTAACTCAACCTTACTATTTTAGAAAGTTGCGTATTAAGGTATTAGGTGACTTACCGTGGTATCCCTATTTGATGTTATAAAAAGATTAGAGAAAATAGCTCCTCCTTCGTTGGCTTATAAGGATGATATAATAGGTTTGCAGATAGGGCCAAGTCTTTTGAGCGAACAAAAGGAAGTTGAAGTTGAAAAAATTATGGTGACTTTGGACCCGACTTACGAAGCTATGGTTGAAGCTGCACGTAAAAAGGTAAATTTGGTAATTACCCATCACTCATTATTTCCTAGACCTACTCTACGTGTCTCGGATGTGTATCTTGAAATTTTACGGGTAGCTTTAAGGTATAAGATTGGCCTATATGTTGTTCATACAAATTGGGATGCTGTAGAAGGAGGGGTTAGCGATACTCTTGCTGAAGTTTTAGAATTGGATGTTATTGATACTCTTCCCGCATCGTATGGCTCTGATATTATCCCTCTTGGTAGAATATGTATGGTTAGAAGGAAATTTAATCTTTCTATATTTTTACAATTTATCATGCAGAAGTTAAATGCTAGTTGTATTCGCTACGTTGGAAAGCTCGATGAGGAGGTTAAATGCGTAGCCGTGGCTGGTGGTTTAGGAGTAAATGAAGACATGCTTATGAAAGCCAAGGAAAAAAATGTAGATACGTATGTCACGGGTGATTTTCTTCATAGAGATGCTCTTTTAGCGAAGGCTTTGGGAATTAAACTTATTGGGGCTACTCATTATGCGACAGAAACGGTGGGTATGAAACGCTTATTCTATATACTTCAGCTTGAATTACCAGACGTGGAAATTTACTATTATGACCCGGGTCCTCCTTGGAGTGAATATCACAAATAGTTTGTTAAAGGGTAGTGTAGGCTGGTAGTTAATATGAAAAGAATAGGTGTGTTATATCATGTAGATACTTTAATGCATGTTACCGATTTTACACGTCCATGGATGGAGAGCTTTGAGTCTCCTCAGCGGATAACATTAACGCTTGATTTTTTAAGAAAAAGCGATCTTTCAAAGAGCGGTGAGATAGATTTCTTGGAGGGGAAAAGAGCGGAGGTTAAGGATGTTTTACGCGTCCATCATCCATATATTTTCCATATTATCGATGAGTTGTCAAAAATAGGAAGAGGGATTGCTGGAGAACTTAGTTATGTGAGTAGAGGGACTTTTAGGGCGGCTTTCGCTGCAGCTGGTACGGCAATTAAAGCAGGGGAGCTTGTTGTTAAAGGAGTTTATGATCAATGTTTTGCGTTGATTCGTCCCCCAGGTCATCATGCTGGCGTTGCTCATGCTGAGGGGCTTTGTTTTTTCAACAATGTGGCTGTGATGATTAAGTATTTGCAAGAAGAGGTTGGTATTGGGCGTATAATGGTCGTTGATTGGGACGCCCACGTCTCCGATGGTACTTCTCAAATTTTTTACGATGATGATACTGTATTGGTTCTTTCATTTCATGAATATGATTTTGATCAGGGAGAAAGAGGGGGAATACAGGAAATAGGTTATGGTAAGGGGGAAGGTTATAATGTTAATGTACCGCTACCTTTGGGTACTGCTGAAGATTGTTATTTTGATGTTTTTGTAGAGTTTTTTGAACCATTAGCTAGGAATTTTCGCCCTGATCTGATTGCTATTTCAGCCGGTTTTGATGCACATTTTGCTGACCCAGTTGGGAATATGAATCTGAGGTCTAAAACATACTTTAAACTTTCAGAAGAAGTGTTAAAAGTAGCTGGACGGGTCTGTAACTCTAAGATTGTTTTTGTTTTAGAAGGTGGTTATAATTTGCTAGCGCTCCCCTTATCTGTTTCTGCTGTACTATATGGATTAAATTGGAATAGAAGTAAAATTTTATGATGACATAGGAGTCTTTAAGACTTCAAGTGGAAGCAGAAAGAAAATTAATGAAGTAATTAAAGAATTAAAGGAAATCCTTTCAAGATATTGGAAAAATATCTAATTAGATTTCTTTTATTTCTACTTTTCTTATTTATTGGACTTTTTATAGTTCACATAGAAACTAAATGAAGAATATTCTGCAGGGGTTGTTAGATGCAAAAGATACTAGGTGACATTAAGTCATATCTTGAAAAGTTTAAGGAGATTTATGGGGTAGAGACAGTTATTTTAACTCAGAAAGATGGATTTCCAATTAGTATTGTTGGCGTTTGGCTAAGTGAGGAAGAAATATTTGGTGTATGTTCATCAAGCTCTGCTATATACGCTGCAGCTCAACAATTAAGTGGAGGACGGTTAAATTACTTGCTTATTGAGGGAACCAGGGTTAATATGATGATATCTCCTTTACAGGATTTGCGGGAATTTTGTTTTACAATTGTAACAAAGCCGAAAGTTAATCTTGGTGCAATTTTCTTAAGGATAAGAGAAGATTTCTTTAACCTCCGTAATATGCTTTTAAAATTATCTGATATTAAGCCGCCCTTAAGGAACTTTACTGAGGAAGAAATAAGAAGTATTTTGAAAGCCTTTCTCGTGAGACCTGGAGAAGAAGTATTTAACGAAATCAAACATGAAACGTTTGAATTAAGTGATAGTTTATTCGAGAGAATAAGAAACAAATTGAGGGAGCTATTAACTTTAATTCAAGATATAGAAATGATTTCCTTAATTTATGAAGGAGGATATTCACTCCTGACATTATCAAGAACTTCTGAATTATATGAAACAAGTGGTGAAGATGTTTTAGCTTATTCTCTTGTGGATACTGCTACACGGCTCATGTGGATAACCAAAAAAACAATGGTAAAGCAGATAATGTGCGACTGTAACAGGTTTATGTACTTTATTTACGATCTTGAAGGTTGCGTATTGGTTATAAAAATCGTTAAGAGAAAAACAAAGCTAGGTTTTCTTCGACTAGTTATTAGTTCTTACATAGATAAAATAAGAGCCATACTACTGGAAGGGAAAGCAAAGCCAACCATACTACCGAAAATAAGTTCGATTGAAAAACTTCAGTTAGCACTTTAAGTACGGTGTTATTATGACAAGAAAACTGTTAAATCAATTGATAACAAACTTAAGTAAGGAAGATTTTTCGCAGCTTTTGAACTGCTTGTTTTTACGCTTTCCTATAATAGTGTTTGGAGAGAATTCAGATACCGTAAATACGTTTGTAGACTTCTTGGCAACTTTACTTCCACATAGGGAACCAATTGTTTATTGGATCGATTTTGTGACAAGGGAGGAGCATCTTCAGTTACTTAGTGCGGAGGAGCGAGATTACGATGTGAGAAGAGTCACCATATTAGTTTATACTCAGTACGCAAAGAGAGCTCTTTCCGAATTTTCTGAGTTTAAGGGATGTATTATAGGGGTGAAATCAACCTCTATGACTTTGGAAGACGTTGTAAAGATAGTTCTTAGTAAAAATGATTATTGTGGCGTTTTTAGCGTTTCTAACTTGTTTAAATTCCAAATGTACGGGAATATTGATATGTACTTTGGGAAGATGCTTTCTGAACAGGTAATAGGAAAAACAAGCGTAGCGATGGAAAGAATTAGGAAAGTATTAATGAAAAAACTAGGTAAAAAACGGCTGAATGAAAATATTTTGAGGATTTTGCTTGATTTTGATGTAGAAGAAGAAGCTATAAAAGAGGAAATACTAAAGGAGGAAATATTGAAATTTGTACATGCTTGTAGAAGAGCTTTGTATCTCCTCTCTAGAATTCGCCTTTTAGAACAATTTCATATCTCTGGTAGAATATCAGGTAAAACACTACTTGAAACAATAGGCTATTTTCAAACACCTCCTGAAGACATAATTTTATTTATTAAAGCAGAGTGGGGTGAGAATTTCGAAAACATATTACAAAAAGGGAGATTATCTCATATAGAGGATTGGTTGAGCAGCTTATGGTGATTACTTTGATTATAGATCGCAAAAATAGAAAAATAAAGACAAAGATAGTTTATTATGGTCCTGCTATGAGCGGAAAAACCACGACTGTAAGGACTCTTTTCAGATTGTTTAACTTAGAAAATAGGATAAAATCTCTTGAAACTTCGACTGGACGCACTCTTTTCTTCGATTTTGGTAATTTAACTTTTAAGGCTGCTGAATGGATAATCGAAGTAAATGTGTGGACCGCTACAGGGCAGAATTACTATATTGAGACAAGACCTACGGTTTTGAGGGGTGTTGATGGAGTAATTTTTGTCGCCGATGGCCAGCGTAATCTTTTGGAAGAGAATCTGAGAAGTTGGAAGGAGTTAAAAAATTTGTTAAGAGATGATATACCAGTAGTTTTTTGCTTAAATAAATGCGATCTAAAAGATATAATCTCTATTGAAGAAATTAAAAGGTATATTGATGCAAACAACGACACCTGTTTTTTAAAAACATCAGCTATTAGCGGAATCAATGTTCTTGAAGCTTTTAGACTGCTGATGAAAAAAATTTTTTACAAAAAATAGTTTGACAGTTTTTCTAGGAGTTTTTATTGCTGACCTTTCAACTTAATTAGTGAGGGAATAGAGATGTTCGATTATCTTCTTGCTACGTTAAGTATTTCCTTAACAGGATTTTCAGCTTGCGTACTACTTAATTCAGGTTTAAAATACAAAAAAGTGGAGAACGTTACTCTATATTTCAGTATTTACTATCTTCTTGGGTATATAGGTCTAATAGATATGACACTTTGGTTCTTGGAAATCATAAATAGCAAAATTTTTGCGATTATTTGGTTTTGGTTAGGTATATTTACCGGCGCAATCGGCTGGACTTTTCTAGCACAATTTATGCATTCGGAAAAACTAAGGAAAATCGTTAAGTTTTACATTTTATTCTCCGTTGTAGCTATTTTGGCTTTAATTGCCACTTTAGGCGTTGATATTATTGAAGCAGAGATTTTAAACGTAGGAAAAACCCCTATCTTGTTTTCACTAATAATGAAAACCTATGTTATAATAGGAGGGGTTCTTATGCTTCTACTGATGTTCGCTTCCGCTATTAAGACTAAAAGTAGGAGAATATCTCTCTTTACGTCATGCCTACTTGTATGGGCTATCGCTGATTATCTCTTACTTAACTATTATACTCTCACACTATACCTAGCTCTTTATGCAGCAGTATCGCTTCTTTTGCTTATCTCGATAAAAATGTAACTAAATATTCGTAAGAAACAGACTACGCCCAAAAGAAGGAAAAAGCAAAGATCTGCCTTACGTTAGCTTAAAGTGGCGTTCTTTTCTTCCTTTCCTCTTTACTTCTAATTTTTACAACTCCATAATGAACCGCGCATCTTATACAGAGATATTGTGTAACAGCACTTCTTGGTATTATCGCGCCCTGTTTTCTAAGTTCTCTAGCAAGCATAGGGTCAACTAAGCTTCTATAACGTGTAACTTTTTTAGCTTTGTCTCTCGGTATACGTTGGCCACATTTAGCGCATTGAACGAGTTCTGTTCTACCTTTACCACCTTTAGAACGCCCACCACTTTTTCTTTTCTTAGGCAATACTATCACCCGGTGTTTAACAATCTTCTAGGAGAATTGTAGATTAATATGTTTAAAAGGTTTCGGAACCTTAATTCAAGTTGGATCGCAAAACCATATATGTGGAATATTTTGAATTCTTTTGCAAATATTTTTATATCTCTCTTTTGAGATAGAAAACTTTAGTTTATTAACTTAATTTAACATTACAATACATCCTGATAGGATCATTTCAAGATACCAAATTGTGTAGATGGGAGTGGCATAGTTGAAAGAAAAGAAAATTAAGGCTGTACAACGTTTGAAAAATAAACTTACTAAGGAAAACTTATGGTTGTATGTTTTAAGGCTACTTCAAGAAGGTCCTAAGTATGGATACGAACTTAGAAAGCAGATTAAGGAGAGGTTTGATTTTTCTCCAGGAAAGGTTACGAGTTATACTGTGCTTTATTTATTAAGGCGTGAAGGTTTAGTTAGGGTGAGAAAAGAAGAGAAAGAGGAAGGAAAACCAGCTAGAAAATATTACGAGATAACAGAAAAGGGAAGAGAAGCAATGAAAATGGCAAAAGAAGTTATAAATGAGCTTTTATCGAAGGTTTTTGATCTCACCTAAGATTCTTCCAAACGTAATGTATTCTCTGAATTACAGTAAAGTGTGATAGTGCAACTAAGAGAATTACAGCGTAATATATCGCTTTAGAGAAAAATACTTCCAAAAATGTGGCTAAGGCTAATATAATTAACCTCTCCGGTCTTTCGGCAATTCCGATGGACATTTTCTTAATTCCGGCAGCTTCGCCACGGGCTCTGCAATAGCTTACTAAAAAACAACCTATAATTGCTAAAATGCCCCAGAATATATCGCATAGTCCACTTAGAATAATGGAGGTAAGAATTATAGCATCACTGTATCTATCTGCAACGGAATCAAAGAATCCTCCAAATGCTGTTGTTTTTCCTGATAATCTTGCTACAGCTCCATCTAGTGCGTCTAATAATCCCGAGACAAGTACTAGTATTCCGGCATAGAGGATATATTTAAAATAGTAAAGGATGCCGGAAAATATCGAGAATAATAGTCCTAGGAAAGTTAATAAATTTGGAGCGAATCCCATGTTAACTAAGATTTTAGCTGGTAAATTGAATAGTTTGCTGACTTTATTTTTTATTTTATTTAGCAATAAAAGGCCTCCTGATAGACTAACTTAAATGTACATCCATATTCTTAATATTTACGCTCACTCAGTCAACCCTTTAATCCCTGCATATAGGTGCCATAAAGTTGTAGAAGTGTTTTATCTTAAGCGTATATGAAGGATGTTAAATTTAATAATACTTACCTTTGTATTTGCTCTATGATAAAGAAATTTTCATTGAGAAATCTTGACCAACTGATAAATATGTGGGGATTTTGATGAGAAGTAGGGAGAGAAAAATTTCAAGTACGGAAATGGCTATTATTGATGAGAATTCTGAGTGGCTTGGGGTTCCAAGGCTACTTCTTATGGAAAATGCAGGTAAAGCACTTGCTACAGAGATTTCAAAGAAAATTGATGTTAATGGTAAGAAAGTTGTTATATTGGCTGGATTAGGGAATAATGGTGGAGATAGTTTTGTAGCTGCAAGACATTTAGCACCTTTAGGAGCTAATGTCTATGTTTTCCTATTGGGAAAATCTAAAGATATTAGAACAGACGAAGCTAGGAAAAATTGGGAAGCATTGAAGAAAATGATTTTAACAGTTAAGACTGTTGAAATAAGGTACGTTGAGGAATTAAAGAAATTTGAAAACGAGATAAAATCAGCAGATGTTATAATAGATGGCATGTTAGGTACTGGTGTAAGAGGAGAGTTGAGAGACCCATATCGTACAGCGGTTGAAATCTTTAACAAATCAAGTGGGTTAAAAGTTGCTGTGGATATTCCAACTGGTTTAAATCCAGATACTGGAGAAGTTCATGGAACTGCCGTGAAAGCTGATTTAACGGTGACTTTTCACGCTTTTAAAAAGGGTTTAGATGGTAAAAGAGAATATACTGGAGATGTGATAGTTGCAAATATAGGAGTACCACCAGAAGCTGAGGTAATTGTTGGTCCGGGCGACCTCCGCGCAGCTGTAAAACCTAGAAGACCTGAAGCAAAGAAGG
>JAEOSG010000268.1 GCA_016840485.1 Candidatus Baldrarchaeota archaeon | reverse complement strand
ATAATGATGTTACAGCGAGGGTTATTGAACCGAATGCTCCGTTGCCTTCTAAGCGGTTGAAAGCCATTGAAAAGCTGGTGGAAGAGGATGTTCCGGTTTCTGTGCGTATAGACCCCGTGATTCCATTTGTAAATGATAATTCGGAAAAGCTGGTGGATACATTAGCTTCTTTAGGTGTTAAGCATGTTACAGCTTCAACATACAAGGTTAAGCCTGACAACTGGCAAAGACTAAGCCTTGCCTTACCGAAAATTGCTGAAAAACTGAGGCCTCTTTACTTTGAAAAAGGTGAAAGGATAGGCGGATATGTTTATTTGCCTAGGGATTTACGGGTTAAACTTCTAAGGGAAATACACATTTTAGCAAAACGACGTGGCTTAAAGTTTGGAACTTGTAGGGAAGGCTTAACCTTTTTAAACACCGCCACATGCGACGGGTCATGGCTGCTAAAAGACGTAATGCAATTTTAGCGTCAAGGAATAGATTTCAAACCTTGATTTAAATCTCTGTTTTCCATTTTTTCTGTTTATATTAGGTAAACTTGTTAACTTCTTTGCGTTAGTACTACTTCTTTGACTATGTTCACGAATTCGTGGGCCCATTTCAGTGCATTTTGAGCTTCATCTCGTGACACTACGTTAACCGCCTCGTATACTGCTCGGTGTCTCTTCCTGCGCATTTGGTCGAAAATGTCGACAATTCTTTCTGTTAATTGTTCTCTAAACGTGACACGTAAATATCTTAGCACTGCAATATGACCAAACTGTGCGGATGGTCTGAAACCTTTTAGAAACATTAGAGATCGACCAGCTTGTAGCATGGCGTTGTATGCGATGGATAGAGCCCAGTCGTAGTTTTCTTCGTCCAGCAGGTGTTGAGCTGCGCTTAGATCTCTTAAGGCGAGTTTGAGGTTTCTTTTCGCCAATTTCTTGTTTGGTTTTATCCGTTGAACGATTCTATCCCTTAACAGTTCGTCTAAACTCATCCACATCGCCCACGAGTCCAATTATTGGATTGTCCGCAATTTCTGTTAGAAGATGATGTTTAGTCTTAACCCTTTTTTCAAATTCTCTTTCGGACCAAAGGATATAATTGATTTCCCTTCCTATTTCTTTCTCAACTTTTCTAATCCCCGCTATTAAATTCTCTTCAGCAATATCACCGATGATTAACAGATCAACGTCGCTCGTTTCAAGCTCCTCTCCTCTCGCCACGGACCCATATATTAGTACGTATTTGGCTTTTTCAAGCTCCGGTAAAGATGACCTCAACTGTTGACCTAGAGCGGTAGTTTTTAAGAGAAGTCTCCTCAATTCGTCGTATATGACAGAATTCCTGTTAATCGTGAACAGCCGGATCCTTCCTCTTCTTTCCTCAGTTACAAGACCAAGACTCTTTAGTTTTTCGATCTCTTTGTATACAACACTAAAGGTTAGCCCGAGCTCTTTTGACAACTGACGAATGTATAAGCTACGATTGGGGTTCATGACTAACTTGGAAAGGATTAGGACTCTTGTTCTCGATCCGAACAGTTTATCTACTTGAGAGATCATATTATCTACTTTAGAGATAAATCTATTTATATCTAGCGGTTTTGAAGTAGCAAGAATTTAAATTATGTCCTAACTAAGGTTTGATGGCGCTGGGAGGTAGGTTCAAACCTACGTTTAAATCCTTGTTTTTCCTTTTGCATGCGCTAAGAAGATTTAAAATTCGCTTGTTTCCTTTGAAAGTGTGTTGCTGCGGGTGCTGAGCGGGTTATGTCTTGATTGAGAAGAAGGACACTGTAAGGAGTACCAAGGATATCCAAAGTAGTATAAAACCGATAGCGATTATGGTCAAGATAGCGCCTATGAGCATTAACAATCCTGTGGTGCCAAAAAGGCCAACGCCTGTCTTTTCAGAGAGAATGGTTAATGATCTCCTTAAGAAAATGCTTGCGATTACAACGAATATGAAAAGTGCAACCAAACTTCCAATGACAGCCGCAATGTAAGGTGAAACAATATCCCAGGTTAACAGTTCTTGCCAGTTAATGCTAGAGAGAATAGTTGGGTCATTCCAAGCTTTCGAGATGTCGATTCCGACGGCAGATAAGAAATCAACCGCAGCCATCACAACCACGGCCACAGAGATTACTCCACCTATTATTGCGATTATGATGCCATAAAGTGCATTGTTGAATATGCCTGATTCACCGTAATGATCGGCCAAGCCCTTCAAAGATATCATCACAAGTATTAGCCCAATCAACCCTAACACGCCAGTGTATGTGCCTAAGAATGGTGTAATAACCATCAAAAGTGCACCCACACCGCCCAAAATTTTGCTTGTTTCAAGAGTCATATAATCACGTTTCCTACGTCTAGTTTCTACACTTAAATAAAAACCTTTCCCAATGATAACATGTGCAAAGATTCAGAAAAAGGTCGGCAATTTTCTTTGCTTTTAAACCGGATGAGAGGCATACTATAAACGCTGTCAGATTAAGAATTTGCTCATTAACAGTATAATCGACATGACGCTGTATGTTTGTGTAACCAACATTATCCATTGTGGATTTTGGGCGGATAACTTCACAATTTCCTCTGCTACATAGACATGATTCTTTGAGGAGGCTAGTTCTTTAGAGAGGGAGTGGAGTTTCTTAAATTTTCCCAGTACAAATGTGACTGTAACTGGCATAGCAAGCAGGAAAACATTCAACCATGAATGGTGTCTATAAGTCCACTCTAGAAAGAAGGCTACTCCAGTAAGTATAGCGCCTATAGTCAATAATACAATGCTGAGTAATGAAGCCTTGACAAGTCCCAGATGAACGGTCATTGTCTCGATGCCCATAGCTTCTGTCTCTTATACACATCT
>JAEOSG010000267.1 GCA_016840485.1 Candidatus Baldrarchaeota archaeon | reverse complement strand
CAATACAACAGGACCTTTTGTCAGGGTAAGAAAAGAACTGCTTGAAAATTACAATGTCCATACGATTGTTTCCTTGCCCAAAGGAGTATTTACAGCATCTGGAAAAACACCTGTCAAAACCAACCTTCTGTTTTTTGACAAAACGGGACCTACTGGGGGAATATGGTATTATGAGATACAACCTCCAGAAGGAATGAAGAACTTTACAAAAACAAGACCGATGAGGGATGATGACTGGCAGGACTGCTATGAAAAATGGCAAAATCGAGAGATAAGCGAAAACTCATGGATTGCTAAGGTTGATGAGATTGACAAGGAGACCTATGAATTGACGCCGAGAAATCCTAACAAACTTAAAAAGAAGGAATATAGGTCAGCAGGAGAGATTTAGAGGATGTTTTGAAAGAGGAAAAAGAGGTTATAAGGTTGTTTGAGGAGCTGAAAGAGGTATTAAGATGAACAGGGGAATACGGTCAAATATCTTTTATACGCCTGTACAAAATCCCGAGGAAGTTAGATGCATTGAGGTAAGAGATAATGGTAATTCAAGAATAATAAACAGTTTTGTTAAAAGGATTGTTACTAAGAAATTGAAAAAGCCCGCTACTTCAGAACCACAATTCAGCGAGGAAATATTAGCAGAATTTATGGGAAAAGGCTTAGACGTAAACTCTGAAGAAGTGAAAGACCTTTTTGAGAAGTTATCTAGATATATGTACGGAAGAGCGAGAGAGCAAGAAAAATACTGGTGTTTAATAATAACGGAAGAGTATCTCTTTATTTACCATTTCACTCCAGATAGGGCAGTATCTTTTGAAGGAGACAGCATAAGAGAGTTTATAAAATACTTGGATGATACGAGTCTTCTTAAATTCGTTTTTAAGTTGAAAGGTGATAGTGTGCCTTCCTACTTTGAAGAATTATCAGAAGAAGAGTTAGTGCAGATTCAGTCCGAAACCACAAATGTTTATGGAGTATTTGATAAAAGCGGAACTAAAGGTATGAAAAAACTTACAGGAGAAGAACCAGAATACGAGTTTAAAGGTGAATTGAGAGTAAGAATAAAAAGGTCAGACAAAACTGATATTGTAGTAGAGACATTTTTGGAGGATTTGGAGAATATAAACTCAAATGTAATATTTGATTTTCAAACATGTTTAGCAACCATAAAGATAGAGAACGCACCTATAACAGAATTAGTCGTAGATGGAACCCCATACGATGTTGTAACGGGTCTTAAAAAGATAAGATATGAAAATCTTAGCATTGGTGAATTTATAGAGAAGTATAGATTTTATAAGAACGATGAGGAAGTTAGCGAGCTTAAAGATTATGTAGTTGTTGGAAGTAAGAGAATAAACAAGCCTGAAAGTAATTTCCAAGGTAAGGAAGAAACTATTTTTATCCTTGGAGAAAGTGTAAATGACTGCAATAGTTTAATCAACGATTCTTTGGAAGCCATAAGAAATAACTTTAATGTTGCGTTTGTAGAACTAAATGGATTCAATGCTAACTATGAAGAAGCGAATATTGGACATTTTACGATATTTGCAAAATTAAAGGATAGTGAAAAAGTAAGGAATATCGAAAGTACCTTCGGAAATATGATAAAAGGTGTTAGTGGAAATTTAACACTGGAAAAAACTCTCCACTATGTTGGTTTACTTGTTCTATCTGAATTCTTAAAGTCTAAAGGATTTAGAGAAAAACTTTATCAGATAAGTAAGGTAGCTCTAAACGATTATTATTTGAATATGCCTGAAAGAAACATAGAGTTAAAGGAGATAGA
Source organism: Candidatus Baldrarchaeota archaeon (assembly GCA_016840485.1). Classification (GTDB taxonomy): domain Archaea; phylum Asgardarchaeota; class Baldrarchaeia; order Baldrarchaeales; family DXJG01; genus DXJG01. Next base: position 1,134 of record JAEOSG010000267.1, on the reverse strand, counting down.
TAAATTAGGCATAGAGTTTAAAGCAGGAATAAGAAAAGAAACTATTAACGGGGAAGAAAAAGAAGTTAGCTTCTTTGATGATTCAGCCCCTAAATTCTCAGAAAAGTTATTAGAAAAACTTAGAAGGAAAAGAAAAGATACAATAATATTCTTCGTAGGAATAAACGAAGATACGAGAAATTTTAGTCCAATACCGTTAAACAGGATAAGAAATGAATTTCATGAAAGTTTAAATGAATATTTGTCTCAGAATGGCGTAAATGTTCTTTTGTCCGAAACTGTGCCTATATCTGATAGAGACGGAATACTTATTCTGGTATTACAAAAGGGTGGTGGCAACCATGAAACGCCTTGAAGACTTCACCAAACTCAAAAAGCCATGGGGATTTGAAGGAGTTGAGAGGAGAGAGGTGAGGTTAAAAGAGCTGGTGGAGGATGTTAAAAGTGGTTTTGCTTTATCAAAACAAAAAAGAATTAAGATAAACAAAGATATTGGTATCCCCCAACTCAGACCTTATAACATAGCAAACTGGAATAAAATAGATCTCAGTGAACTGACTTTTATTCCTAAGAACATGAATGGCGTGGAAGAGTATTTTATTATTAAATATGGGGATGTTTTATTTAATAATACGAACAGTATTGAACTTGTCGGAAGAGCTACCGTTTTTAGGAACGCAGGTGGAAGTTATACCTATAGTAATCACATAACAAGAATACGAGTAAAAAAGCAAGTTATTACACCCAATTTCTTATCATGGTACCTCAATTTTCTCTGGAATAAAGGCTTTTTCTATATGAAGGCTACAAAGTGGATCGGGCAGGCTGGAATATCCAACAAAAAACTATTACACCGTAACTCTTCTTTTTAACCCATATTCATCTCTGTTGCACCAAAAATTGGCGTGTTTGTAGCCACAAATCACGCCGAAAGCACAATATCGCCTATTTTTCTTAATTTTATCTCCCGCTACATGGTTTCTACCAAAACCACCAAAGGTCCTGAAGACATTCGAACGCATAAAGAAGAAAGAGCCATCTCACATAGAGCTGAAAATCATCAAAAACAACTACTATGTCTATCGTGCAACGAGCGAATGGGATAAAGAGCGCAAGAAGGTCAGGAAAATAACC
>JAEOSG010000091.1 GCA_016840485.1 Candidatus Baldrarchaeota archaeon | reverse complement strand
AAATAAATCTTTCAGGTTATCTAGATTATCCCACAAACCATACTTCATCAATTCCATCGAAGTTTTATTTATCTTCTTGAATTTTTTTTCTTCATTAACATTTGAGCTTCTTTCTTTAGCTTCTTACCGATTCCAGTCTTATCAAAAAGTATTTTTCCAATAGATAAAATTCTGGCAGTAGTAAAACTATTTCTTTCAAATTCTTCTTTAAAATAACTTTTAATTTGCTTTATCGGATTAGCAAAGTACTCTATAAGACATCCATCAATCATTTTGTTTCCTCTTTCCCTCCACTCGACATCATCCGATAAAATAATGTAAACATCTATATCTGAATACTTCGACGCAAACGATGTTACTCTGCTTCCACTTAACACAGCGCTTAAGACCTCTTTTCTATCCTTCCATTCTTCTAAAAATTTGTTAAGAGCTTTCTTCCACATCTTAGACACATCCAAGATCTTGTTAAGTTATACTTGTTCATTCCTTAATAGGATCCGTAGCTTGATTCAAAATAGTGTAAGCTCCGTATCTAAATTTTGGTGGGAGTGTATCGACTTGTTAAGTTAAGCAACTAATTATTAAATTTTGGTATGAAATTGTTTGTTAGTGACCAAGCTAAGAACTTTAAGAATAAAGTGAATAATCGCCCATACTGCTGATAATGTTAAGCCTTTCAGTAAACATTTCCTTTGTAAGCCATAAGTAGCCTTGTTATTCTTGAACATTAAGGTAAATATTAAAGGGTAATCCTCTTACGTCAGCAAACTTGATGTAGGAAGCTAGGTAAGGTTCGCTGTAAACGTATTTATAATTTCGTCTAAGCTTAGTGGAATTCCTTTAACATAGCCAATAATTAGAGGAATAAAGAAAATGCAATGAACATCCAAACCCATACTGCAATAACTAGGAATATTTTCTACGGGATTCATATTTCATAATGGTTTTCAGGTTCTTTTAAATTCTAAACGTAATATGGATAATTTTAATTCGTGTCAAAAAGGCTTAAAAAGTCGCAGTATATATTACAATATACACAATATACAAAGTTTTGTTAAAGCGGCTAGAAGTTGCGTATCCTCCATTACTTTGGAGGTGCGCAAAGTTGCGTATAAGCACAAAAATACTAAAACATGTCTCTATTTTTATGCTTATCATCATATTGTGTACATGCGACCTTATACACTCATTTAGCACGTTCAGTAACCCTGATAAAGCTCTATTTTCATCAGATGCGAAATCTATGTTCTTATCGGATGTAAAATCCCCGTTTTCAGTGGATATAGGTCCAATTTATGAAGATAATAGACTAGTTGCATATGCTCTTTACCCCATTCGTCAAGTCTATGTCGCTGATGTTTATAAAGTAGAGCTTCCTGACGAGTTGAATAAATCAAGTATCAGAATTGGATGCTTAGGTAGTATGGGTGTTAAGCATTTAGCTTATTGGAATGGTATAGATGGAATAGGATGGGAAGCGGAGCTTGCTAGGTTTGAAGATTTCATGGAATACTTCAATATAACTGCTGATAAAGACAGTAGAATAAACCTTGCTGGAGAACCTACATACCATGAGTTCTATGAAAGAAATCTTTTAGAGGTGCATTTCGCTAGGAAACACTGGCAAAACGTGCTTATAGAAATCTTGAAGATGATGTTTGATTCTGGAATGGCTGGAGTAGAGTTTGATGGGGGTCTCGGAGCATATTCAATGAGTGGGGGCTTCTTTACATTTGATAACGAAACCATGGAAGGTTTCAATGAGTATTTAGCTTCTAAATATTCTGAAGAAGAGTTAAGAACGCTTTTTGGCATAGAAAATATTGAGACATTCAACTTTAGAGAGTATCTAAATAGTCTTGGATATTATGATGATTCAACTATTAGTGCTGATGGAAGTGAAATCACAGATACTAAAGCTAGGGCTCTTTGGAGAGAACTGGTATTATACCATTTAACACGCTTGGTTGATTTCTACAAAAAAATCAGAGAAAACGTAGATGCTTGGGAGAATGAAAGTGGAAGAGACTTTATAGTGTTGATTAATGCGCCTACACTTCACTATAAAACCTGCTGGGGACTACCAATAAATATCTTAGCTATTCTTCAGTACATAGATGGACTTAGCTATGAAGTTGATTGGAGAAGTGAGGGAAATGCTTATCCAAATATGACCTTGACTCCTGATTTTAGGATAGTAACCAGCTTAAACAAGATGATAAGAAGTTGGACTCTTCCAACCTCCGGGTTAACACCTGAATGGACATTAAAATGTATTCCATTAGATTACATTGCAGCAGCTGAACTTATAGCTGTAAGTGCCAAAGAATCGACTCCACAACTTCCGGTATTAATTGATATAGATGGTTTAAAACGTTTAGAAGATTTCAGCTATCTAATTCAGAAGAACCCGCAGCTTTACGGCCAAGAGGATTATGGACAAATAGCTTTAATATATCCTATGGCTTCAGCCTGGTACGCAGAAGAACCTCCTATAGCGGCGATACCTGTTGATCGTTATATTAGTTACGAAGGGGCTTATTATCTCTTAGCTGATTTGCATTACCCGGTTGATGTCGTGGTTTTTGGCGATAACATATGGTTCAATAGAACACCTTCTCTAAGTGAACTGTCAAGATATGAGGCTATAGTGTTAGCTAATGCAACTCATTTAACAGATGACCAAGTTGACCTTATAATAGACTACGTTGAAAACGGAGGAATTCTTGTTGCCATAGGAGAACTGGGGGTTTATAATGAAACCGGAGCTAAAGTTAGTAGACCTGAACTTTCATCTTTACTAGAAGGCACATATAGCATAATGTACGGTATAAATGCCTCTATACATAGTTATGGTAATGGAACTGTTATTTATATCCCAGAGAATTTAGCTTGGGAATATTTTATGTATAGATTTTACTACGATCCAAATTCAGAGAATATTTTAAATGAGTTCAAGTCTATTTTGGCATCTGTACTGCCCAGTGAGGTTGAAACCAGCTTAACAGATCGGACACACGTTATCAGATATAGGGGTAAAGATGTTGAAAACCTCGTATTTTACATAATTAATTATGAGTTTGATTTTGAGAAACGGGAGTTAATTAAGCAATATAATGTTTATTTCTCTTTTGAACTACCGAGTTTCCTAGCTGATGAAGAAATTCAAGTGAAGGTATATTCAGAGGAAAACACAGACGGCAAGATTGTTAACTTTGAAAGAAACGGCGATTGGATTAATATTTCATTGTCAGAGGTTCCTGTGTTGACAGTTGTTGAAGTAAGGCCATATAAACCAAAAGACGAAGCTATCGTGATATCTGAGCCAACTACTCTTGAAGATGAAACTTTGATTTTATCCGGAGATTTAATAGTTTCATCTGATTTGATTTTAAGGAATTCAAGAATCATTGTGAATACTTCAAGTTGGGAACCTATCTCCATTAGAGTTCTTCCAGGCGGTTCTCTTACGATGATTAATTCTGTCATAAAAAAAGAGGCAGGAAACTATTTTGTGATTGTAGAGGAAGGTGCTAAACTTTACATGAGAAACTCTGAGGTTAGTGGAGCTGGGATATGGGGAACTCTGAACCGAAGCGGATTTGTAGTATATGCTGACGATGTCGTAATAACGGGCTGCAGCTTTCACAACAACTTCGATGTCGGTCTCTTGCTCTATAACGTTACTTATGCAGTGATCTCAAATAATACATTCCGTGATAATAGGATAGGTCTTTCAATAGTAATTGCAGGAATGGTCAACACTATAGGAAATGAGTATGTAAACAACAGTATAGGTCTATATGCAACCGACATTATTAGACTTAAAATATTAGATAGCTTATTTTTGAATAATGGATTCCTAGCTATGGCTTTGAAGAGGGGCAATTTCGAGATATTTAACACTACGGTTAAGGACTCGTTGCACCACGGCATTTATGTCAATTCGGGAACGATTAAAATATGTGAGTCAATAGTGGAATCTAATGAGATTGGTATATTTGTCGACGGCTCTCCCCTAGCTATACTGTTAGGAAATAAGGTGCATAATAATACTGGCATTGGCATATGGTTTAATAAGATAGTTTCACTAGGAAATTACCCATGGTTCTGGTATAACTTGAAACTTCCATCTCTACTATGTGAAGGATGTATTATCAATAGCGAAATCACTGGAAATGGTGTTGGGATTTTAGTTGAGAACAAAGAATACTACTTTAATGAGTTCATACGTATAGCTAACAATACCATTAGCAGAAATCAGGTTGGTATATCGATTTCAAACTCCGCTGCAAGAATATATGCTAACAACTTTATAAAAAATGAAAAACATGTTGGTCAAGTAAGCGGACCTGCAGAATTCTATTATGATTGGATTTCGATTTGTAGTTTGATTGGATACTATCATAATTGGATTTTAGCGGGAGACGGAATGGACTTAAAGACCATTGGGAACTACTGGGATGACTATAGTGAGTCGGGTAACTATACGGTGACCTCAGGGTACGAAGATATTTATCCTCTCAAAGAACCTGCAGCAACGTCCTTTGCCGGAGATGTAAATGAACCTATAGTTAAAATTTCAAATGTAAGTATTGTTCCTTCTTCTAATGGAATGATTGAGGTAAAACTTTATTTTGAGGCTTGGGATGATACTCTCCTCAGTGGTGCGCCAACAGCAGATCTTTACTGCTACTTCGCTTTTGGCTCGCTTTGGAGTCCAAATATAGAAATGGAGCATAACTGGATTGGAACAAGCGGGGAGATAATGCCTCCAGAACTTTGTGGAAGATCTCCTGAAGAAGTTTTAAGCTATGTAAATGGGTCTTGGGTGGCAGAAGTAAATGAGTCTTGGCTGGAAAGCATGAGCATAGCGATATATGTAAGTGATATGTATTGTAACTGGGCTAGAAACGACAGTATTAAGCCTCATGTAGCTGTTGTTAGAAGGGATCCTGACGTTGTCTACGAAGCCGATGAAGTCACAATAGAGGCTGCAGTTTTCGATTGGAGTAAAATTGCAAAAGTCACACTAAGATATTCTGATGGAAACTCTTCCAAAGAGGTAATTATGAGTTATGATAGTCAAAGTGGCCTATATGTTGCTAACATACCTGCTTTGCAAGCGGTGAAACATGTGAAATATCAGGTTATTGCTGAGGACATCTACGGAAATATAGCTGAAAGTGATGTATATTCATATGAGGTCAAGGCTGTAATCAGACCAAGCGTGGAAATAACGTCTCCATCTACAGGTATAACGATAAATGAGGACACAATAACTATAGAGTGGGTTGTTGAAGCAGGAACATACCCAATAGCAAAAGTAGAAATCAGATTAGACGACGACCCGTGGATAAATGTGACCGGCAAGACAAACTACACCTTCACGGGGCTACCTGAGGGATACCATAATGTCACGATTAAGGTTACCGATGAAGCTGGATATGTTGCTGAAGATTCAATAGAGTTCACTGTCAAATTATCTAGACCTGTTCTACCAATTCCTGTCGAGTACGTAATTGGAGGAGTTGTAGGTGCAACCGTAGTGGGAACAATAATAGTAGTTATGTTTCGACGTAAAAGATAAATTTAACTTATTTATGAACATGGATTTCGCTTTACTGCGTTTACAGCGGTATAAACATTGTTTTTATTTGTTGTATCCCTCTCATTCCTCTAATTCTACTTACAAGGTCAAGTATTCTTTTGTGCTTTCCCTCAGCGATGAAAATGTCGAGGCAATATTGCTTACCTATATGTCTATGTATATTTTCTACAACTACATCGTCAAACTCGTGTCTTAGCTCGCTTAATCTTAACTCAATGTCTCTCCTCGCATATTCACGTGTAACCATAATTATTGTAACCACGTTTTCGTTTTTTAGTTTAACAATCTCTGCTTCAGCCATCAAACTTCTTAGGGCATCACGAAAAGCTTCAGAACGACTATAATATCCTCTAGACTTTATGAATTCATCAAATTTTCTTAGAAGTTCGCTTGGTAAAGTTATACTTACAACGGGCATGCTTTTCACCTATATTAACTTAACACCTTTATGTTAATATCTTACTAATATTTTCTTTGCATTTTTCAGCACTAAATTAATATTCAAAGTTTACGAGCTTTACATAGTACACGCTTTCCTAGGTAGATAAAAATGAATAAAAAGAGTAAGGACCATGAAACTCCAAGAATAGGAGAATTTCATGAAGAAGAGGGAAAAGAAATTTGGATATTTATAGCTATTGGTTTAGGTTTAATAATATTCTTGTCAATTTTGTTAGATCGCTTATTTGAAGGAGTACCGTTAGGTTTCATAATACCTGTGTTAAACGAACCAGCAACTGTTACTTCAATACTTTACCACATATCAATCTTTGTTGTAGGTATTTATGTTGGGTATATGGGGTTAAAGGAATTTATTGTGGAAAGAAGATTTTCGGTTGAATTCTTAATGTCTGTAGCTGCACTAGGTGCGCTTTACCTAGATTTTCTCTTTGAAGGGGCAACTGTGCTTCTTCTATATTCATTATCTGAATATTTTGAAGATTATATTGAAGACAGGGCTAGAAAAACTGTGGAAAAACTTTCAAAATATATGCCTGATCAAGCTAGAATAGTGGAAGACGGATCGGAAAAAACGGTACATGTGAAAGATGTGAAGCCTGGAACAACAATACTGGTGAAGCCTGGTGAAAGAATACCTCTAGATGGCATTGTGATCGATGGTTCTTCCTATGTTGATCAATCTCTTGTGACAGGTGAATCCATTCCAGTCTTTAAGAAATCGGGAGATATGGTTTATGCAGGGACATTGAATACTAATGGTGTTCTCAGAATAAATGTAACAAAGGTGGCTGAGGAAACTCTTGTGTCAAGAATCGTGAAACTTGTTTTAGAATCTAGGGAGAGGAAAGCATCTATTGAGAAGTTAATTGATAAGTTTGCTCGGGTATATGTTCCTATTGTAGTTTCGTTGGCAGCATTTACGGCAATAGTTATGCCTAAAATTACTGGCTCTTTTGAAATATGGTTTTATAGGTCTCTAATACTTCTTGTTGTCTCTTGTCCAAGCGCTTTCGTAGTGTCTGTGCCAGCGACTATGTTTACTGCAATAACTGCATTAGCTCGAAAAGGTGTAATAATTAAGGGTGGTGTGTACATCGAAAAAATGGTTAGAGTAAAAACTGTGGTTTTTGATAAAACGGGAACCTTAACTCTGGGTAAATTAGAGCTGGTTGAGATTCATACATTTAATGGATACAATGAAAAGCAGGCTCTCATGTATGCGGCGGCTTTAGAACAGTATTCTAATCATCCGGTTGCTGAAGCTATTGTAAATAAAGCATTAGAAGAAGGTTTAGAGCTAAGAAGTTTTGAGGTAAGGGAAGTAAGAGAAATTGCTGGTAAAGGTATAGTTGGCTTTGTAAACGGTACTCGAGTTATTGTGGGAAACAGAGAATTAATGAAAGAATATGGTTTTGATCTTGAAACTTTAAATAAAATACCTGAAAGACATGCTAGAATAATTATTTCAATAAACAACACGATAATTGCTACCTTTTGCGTTAAAGATGTTGTTAGAGAAAATGCTATAGAAGCTATTAAAACTCTTAAAATGTATGGTATCCGCACAGTAATGCTTACCGGAGACAAAACTGAAGTCGCTGAGGAGATTGCTAAAAAACTAGGCATAAGCGAATTTTATGGCGATCTCCTCCCAGAAGATAAACTGAAAATTGTTGATGAGCTTAGAGCAAAAGATGGTTTGGTTGCGATGGTGGGAGATGGAGTAAACGATGCACCTGCATTAGCTGCTTCAGATGTAGGCATCGCCATGGGAGGCGCAGGTGTAGATGTTGCATTGGAGTCAGCTGACATCGTACTAGTTAAAGATGAATTAGCTCAAATCCCCTACATATATAAGTTAAGCGGTAAAGCTGTTAAAATTGCAAAACAAAACATAATTGTCTCTCTTGGGACCAAAATTATTTTAGGTGCTTTAGGTTTCTTAGGATTAATTCCACTATGGTTTGCAGTGGCAGCTGGAGATGACGGAGTTACCTTGTTACTAATTTTAAATGCTATACGTATTTCCAGAGTAAAGATTTAAGGAAATGCAATGCGGTCAAAATGGTTCCAAAGAAAAAGTAAAATGTTGCGAAGATAACCTGAAAATTTAGAGCTTTGGTTAATCTTTGATTCCTGCGAGCTTTTTAGCTAGTTCTTTTTTCTCTTCAAGGTCTACCGTTCTGTAGATTTCGAGTCTTTGAGTTTGAGTTGAACCTGCGCCATGCCATGTTCCAACTCCATGCAAACCAGCAGACCAGTTTTGAATAAATTTAGTCATCCTCATTCTTTTTTCAGCTGGTACTGCTGCTTTAAGATACTTCTTAATGTACTCTGACGTGTCAGGGTTTTTAAGTTCCTTTTCAGAAGGCATTGTTACAGCTAAACCTCCAACAATATCTCCAAGTAGAGCCATAAGTTTCCAGAAACCATCAGCGCAATTAAGTTTTGCAATATTTGAATACATTCTATCAGGTAGGTAAACTCCTGATCCTTCTGGCTCCTCTGTACCCTTTAGAGCTGCTGCTAAAGCACATGCATGTAATGTCTCGTTTATTTTCACCATCTCAATTATTTTTTCTCTGATGTGATATGCTTCAGCTACTCCCAGGTATTCAGCCATGGTTTGAGCTGCGCCAATCATAAGGTCTCCAAATCCTACTTTGCATGCCCCTCCACAGCTCATTCTATGGATTCTCGCAAATCTAGACCACATATGCCTTGTAAATTCAACCTCACCGCACATGAAAACTCTTTCCCAAGGAATAAACACGTCGTCAAAAATCATCATACAGGTTTCACGTACGCCATAAATAGGGTTTCCGAGATGATAAGTGTCTTCGGTATGAAGTCTTTCAGCGTCTTCTGGTGTATATTGGCATATGTAGGTTAAGCCTTTCGTACCGTTTGGAACAGCAAAGGCGACGGCATATTCTTCTTCGCCCTTACGGAAAGTTATTCCAGGAAGTATTATGTGTTCATGGGCAGCTATGGACCCACTTTGATGAACTCTTGCACCTCTAACAACGATTCCATCATCTCCTTTCTCAACAACATGTATATACATGTCAGGGTCTTGTTCTTTAGGACGTTTACTCCTATCTCCTTTTGCATCGGTCAGTGAGCCGCTACATGCTAGATCGTTTTTCTGAACCCATTTTAAATATTCAACAAACCTCTTATTGTAGTTAGTTCCAAGTTTTTTGTCCATTTCATAAGTTACGCTTGCAAGAGCGTTTAAGGCATCACAGCCCGGGCAACGATAATTGCATGTTCCAAGAACTTGACTTGTTAGGATTGCCATTTCAACTCTTTTTTCAAGGTCTTGAACACTTTGAAAGATATGGAGACATCGATTTATTTTCTCGTTAATGTATGGCGAATACGCAGTCATTATGTTTTCATATTTTGGGTCTTGAGCCATTTCATATATTTTTGCCATAGCGTCAACAACGGTTTTGGTAACGGGGTTTTTGAGAATCGAATCAACTTTTTCTCCATTTAGATATACTTTGGGTTTAAGTTGCTTTAAACTTTCAAGGTATTCTTGAGCTGTTTTCATAGTTTAAACCTCCACCACAATTACTATAGTTTTTAGCTTACAAATATAAAAACATTTTAATAGCACAGAAATAGCTGAGATAAAAAATTCACGTCAAGATATCATTTTAGGCGAAGAATTTAAGCCTAAATCGATGTAAAAACCTAAAGTAATTTCTACTAAGTTTATCAAAAGGCATAGTTGAGTTGAGGAGCAGTCGTAGCATTGGGACTTTGTAGCAACAACGTATATGATTGGAATTTTTGTGTCGAATTCTAAGATGAGAGATTATTTGGATATTAATTTCTTTAGATTTTCAGCGAGAATTCTTCTTTTGATTTTTTCTTTTTCGCATGCTTCTTCAATCTTTGTTAATTCGACACGTATGTTGAGGTACGGGTAGTCTGATCCAAACAGTACACGGTTTTCATCGACCTCTATTGCTTTAGCTATCGTACTTGGAAGAACTACAGCGCTCGTTTCAACATATATGTTTTCGTGTTTTTCCATTACGCTAATACATGCTTCTGAAAGATGTCCTAAAATTATTTTAAGATCGGGGTGTCTTTCTGCTACTATAGCTATATATGATGGTGAAGCAAAACCTGTGCCACTGTGAAATAGTATTGGGATACCCAGGTTTTCTGCTTCTTTAAAAAGTGGATCAAAAGCGAGATGATCTGGTCTAAAACATTCAACTATTGGATGAAGCTTTAAACCCTTTAACTCTAAGTCTTCTATTGCAGCTTTCAATTGCTTAACGGCTTCATCTCCGAGCCTTGGATCTACACGAGCGAAACCAATTAACCTATTACTATATTTCTCCACTTCATTTGCTATTTCCCTGTTTCTTTCATCATATTGTTGCCCAACAGATGGATTCGCAAAAATCACTGCCTTTCTTATTCCATATTTATCCATAGCTTTAACAATTTCCTCACCGCTAACTGAAGGATCAAATTTAGGAGTCCAAGGAGCAGATTTACCACAATGGACATGTGCATCCCATATCTCCATTTAAAATCCCTCCCTTCAATCAAAACATATTTTATCCATACTTTTTACATGTTTAAATTTAGTAGCCGCATGGTAGGCCATCTCCCCGAACATCGGAAACACCTATTAATGTTTCATCCTTTTTGTATATTCCTTGGGCTACGCCGGTTCTCCCCGGATACTTCAACTTCACATATATTTCATTGTTGGAAATTTTGTAGCCTTCTTCGACAAGTATTTTTTCTCCGTCCCATAGGAATCTAGGTGCTTCTAGTGCTTCCCAAATAGACATTTCATAATCAACTATGTTGCTTACAAAT
>JAEOSG010000025.1 GCA_016840485.1 Candidatus Baldrarchaeota archaeon | reverse complement strand
GTTTTTAGCTTTATCCTCAATTTTAAACCCATACGACAACGTAATTTTAAACCAAGTTTCATAAGTCGCCTCTATGATTATTGACCAAATAATAGATGCGCTGTAGGATGCGTCGTTTTTTACTATTAGTAGTGGTACTTGTATGTAGTTTGTTGGTTCCCATGAGAGGTCTGGGTCTTTTCCCCAAACATATATGACTGTGCCTCCCCAACCATTTTTAACACGACTGCTGATAGATTCATCTATTTTTTCCAGTGTTTTTGAGTCTATTGTTACCGTTTTCACTACTAGTCCTTTTAATGCTTCTATTGGCTTGTATTCGATCACTATGTCCGGTACCGGTCTATATACTCCTGTTTCATTGAAAATCCAAACAGAAACTATTAGAGAAGTTTTCAGATTCTCTTTAAGTTCCTCTAGTTCGTATAGGTTTACCCATGCTTCAAGAACCTTTTTGAACTTCGGGTTTTCAGCGTCTAAAAACAACTTTGAATCATTTAGAAAACCTAGGAATATTGTTTCCGTGTAGTTTGGCCCTGTAGGCAAAATTGCTTCAACCTGAACCTCAACCCTACCCAACGTTTTAGTGCCGCCTACTGCACCTGTAACCAGATTTTTGTTGTTCAAGTTTTTAAAAACTATTTTTATCCCTTTACTTCTCTCTTGAAACATTGTGTAAATTATGGATGTGGTACTTACTGCAATTATAGCTACGAGAAGTAGTGCAAGAGGTTTTCTATTAATGTTTCTTGGAGTAGGCATCTCCACACCCCCCTCAACAAGTTTAGAACCGACACTATACGTAGTTCTCTCTACTATTATATAAGCTTTTCGATTAAAAACATCATTACAAATAATTAAGTCTAAAAATATTTAGTGGGATTTAGAACGCTTATGTGTCATATTTTGAAGTGGCAGTTCTTGCATTAGGTTTATGGTGGTTATCAGATTTATATGCTTCAAAATGTTTTTAAATAAATGAGGGTTAACTAAGGCTATGAGTGAGGTTGAGAAGCGGTATGATGAGTATTTGAGGAGAATTTATAAGTGGAATGTTTTTGGGCTCATTTTGAGCTGGATTGTTTGGGGTCCTTTTCAATCAATGGCTGACCCCTATTTTCAACTATATGCATATGAACTTGGAGCAACTCCTGTAATTTTAGGTGTGATTTCCTTTGTTTCAACAATAACTTTAGGTTTTTCAAGAATTTTAGGGGGTTATGTGGCAGATAAATATGGTAGAAAGAAAATTGTCGTGTATATGACTGGATTATTTAGTTTTTCCTTTCTGATTTACGCATTTGCACCAAATTGGACGTGGCTTGTTATAGCTGCTTTTCTATCCAATGTTGCATTACTGTATCAGCCTGCTTTGTGGAGTATTGAAGCAGATTCTACACCAAAAGAATTACGCGGTAAATTATTCTCTCTATATCACTTCTTACCCGATATTATCTCCTCGTTCTCACCGCTTTTAGCCATCTACTTTATTTCCCAATACACGTTTATCCCTGCAATCCGACTCATATATTTTCTATGCTTTGTTTCCGGGGTAACAGCAGCTACAATAAGAGGAATTTTCTTGAAGGAAACATTACTAAGACATGAAGTTTTGGCTAGTAAAACTTTAAAATTTAGGGAAGCGTATCGAACTGCATTGAGCTTTGTGAAAGAAAAATTGTTATATGTCGTCTTAGTAGACGTTACAGCAAGCATAGCATTGTCTATGACTTTTTTAACATCTATTTACTCTGTAGTTTTTCTTGGGGTGAGTGAAATTGGTTGGGGTTATATTTCTAGCTTTAGCCGTTTTCTTGCTCTTCTTTTTCTCATGCCCTTCGGTCTTTTAATAGATAAAATTGGTCGTAAACCTATTTTAGTGGTCTCTACACTTTCTTCTTTGTCCGGTTGCTTTTTGCTGTTTGTTGCGCCCTATATGGCTTTTGAACCATTTATTTTAGTTTTAGTTGCTGTGAGTTTGATGTCGATCGGTAATTTTGTTTATTTTACTGCGATCACCACCATAATTACTGATCTGGTCCCACTAGAACTGAGGGGTCGAGTAAATTCCATAGAGGGTTTGATAATCAACTTGGTGTCTAGCATTGCCACGTTGGCTGCAGGCCTAATATATTCTCTTATCGGATCGAATATCCCGTATTTAATTGCCACAATAACAATGTTGCTTGCCATTTCAATAATTCTTTTAAAACTTCGAGAAACTAAATAAAAGGGTAAACCGTATTTCTTTATGATTTGCAGATAAGGGATTTAATGTAAAGGAAAATACATATTTAAGTTAAGTCACACTTTCAATAAACAATAGGTTTAAGAGATGAGGCTAAAATGGGTGAAGCTCGAACTCAGCGATCCTTTTTCGATCAGTATCTAGAAAAACTAAGACATGTAGCGGAGATTATAGATTTAGCTCCAGAAGCGGTTGAAATTCTCAGTAAGCCGAAAAGAACGATTATAGTTTCTCTTCCGTTAAAAATGGATAACGGTAAAACAAGGATGTTTACAGCTTATCGTGTGCAATTTAATGATGCTAGAGGTCCTATGAAAGGGGGGTTTCGCTATCATCCAGATGTGAATCTTGATGAAGTTAAAACTCTTGCAGCATTAATGACGTTGAAAACAGCCGTTGTAAACATTCCTTGTGGCGGTGCGAAAGGAGGAATTAAATGCAATCCCAAAGAGATGTCAAGAAGGGAACTTGAAGCTTTGACACGCGAGTATGCAAAGGCTCTTGCACCTTTTATTGGCCCAGATATAGATGTTCCTGCTCCCGATGTAAATACCGACGCCCAAGTTATGGCTTGGTTTTTAGACGAGTATAATAAAGTTGTAGGTAAAATTGTACCTAGTGCGGTTACTGGTAAACCGTTAAGTATTGGTGGTTCGAGAGGTAGAGAAGGAGCTACCGGTAGGGGTGTTTTCTTCATCGGCTTAGAAGCTGCGAGTAAGTTGAATATAAGTCTTAAGAATGCGAGAGTTTCCATTCAGGGTTTTGGTAATGTGGCGTTTAATGCTGCAAAGTTCTTTTACGAATATGGTAGTAAAATAGTTGCTGTTAGCGACTCTAGAGGTGGAATTTATAATCCTGATGGACTTAACATCTATAAAGTAATGGAAGTAAAAAGGAAAGAGGGAAGTGTTACAAAATATTCTGAGGCCGAAACAATATCGAGAGAAGACCCGCTAACTGTTGATTGTGATGTTTTGATTCCGGCTGCGCTTGAGAGGCAAATTACGGAGAAAAACGCTGATAATGTTAAGGCGAAAATGATAATAGAGGGGGGCAAATGGTCCGACAACTCCTGAAGCCGATAAAATACTTAGCGAAAAGGGCGTTTTTATTGTTCCAGATATTTTAGCTAATGCTGGTGGTGTAGTAGTTAGCTGTTTTGAATGGGTTCAAAATCGGATGGGCTATCACTGGTTTGAAAAAGAAGTTGAAGACAAATTAAAAACAATAATGGTGAATGCATTTAACGACGTTTATGAAGTTTCAAAGAAGTATAATGTTGATATGAGAACTGGAGCATATATTACTTCGATAAATCGAATAGTTGATGCTATGAAATCGCTTGGCTGGATTTAACAATTAAAATTAATCTAAATCAAAATTTAGTGGAAACATCTTGTGTTTACAGAGGTTAACGGTTAGCAGTTTGACTTTAAATAGCATGCCATTAAAATGGGGCCGTGATAGCTTGTCATTTGCGATTATTCCTGTGAAAAACTTGAGAAGGGCGAAACACAGGCTTTCACCATTACTAGAAGAACAAGAAAGATATTTACTATGTTTAACCATGTTTGAAGATGTTGTGAACGCTTTAATTCATTCAAAGAACTTAGATCACATAATTGTAATCACTAGCGATAACGAAGTTCTTACAAAGGCCGAAGACCTCGGAATAAAGACATTACACGATAGTGGCAAAGAACTAAATGAATCATTAACGATAGCAACGAATTACTGCATGAAAATGGGTGCAAAAAATGTTACAATAGTCCCCATCGACATCCCATTAATTAAACCTGAAGACATAGACGAAGCAATCTCCATGGACGAAAATTCAGAAGAGATGGTAGTAATTTCACCTTCAAAAGACGGCTTTGGCACCAACCTCTTATTTAGACGGCCTCCAAACATAATTCCAACCAAGTACGGAGTTAGAAGTTTCGAGAAACATCGAAAAGCAGCGCTGGCAAATAACATAAACTTTAGAGTTTACAAGAACCCAAGAATAGCTCTCGACATAGACAAACCTGAAGACCTAATAGAATTCATTAAGATCGGGAAACACACAAAAACATTTAATATGCTACAGAAACTGCACCTAGTGGAAAAAATAAAACAAAAATTCTTACTATTTGATAAGTCTAAGTGATAGCCAGTTTATAAGTTTAAAATTGAAACGAGGAAGCTTAGTTTGTAGATTAAGGTTAGAACGTTATATACTTAAATGTACGTTACGGCTTATTTTATTTGAAGTCGTTAAGTTTGGATGTGTTGTGAAATCAATTTATTGCGAAGAAGTTCGTTAACGTATTTATCATCTAGTCTTAAAGGGTGTTAAAGATGGATACTAGTGACATAAAGTTGAGGGAAGTTTACATTTTGAGAGATTTAAGTGAATATTTTAGGCTAAGGGAAATGCTTAATGAAATTTTGTCAAGCTACAATGTTAAATCATCATTAGAGATCCTAAAAAATTGAAAGAGGAGAATTGCCTGAGCATCCAACCTATGAAGACTACCTTGAAGCTAAAAGCTTAGAAGAAGACTTGAAATTGCTTAGAGAATCGTTAAAAAAACAGTTTGAGGAATTGATTTGAGCATTAAATCCTCAAAGAAATTAAAGAACTTATAAAGAATGAGTTCGGTCATGTCATTATTAGTGATCCAGTCATAATAAGGAGGAAATTGCGCATTCTACTAGATGATGGTAGTTTTATTGAAATAAGGTACCCAACAGTAAGAGAATATTCTTTGCATTGGCAGAAAGGTAGTAGAATAATAAGAATAGACACAGCGCCGCATCATCGAAACCTAAAATCATTTCCAAGACATATTCATTTTAAATTCGAGGATCATGTTATAGAAGATAATATAACGGATTTAAAATCTTCTCCTATAGAAAACGCTAAGAGGTTTCTGAATTTTATCCTAGAAATGCGAGAAAAAATATGAAATGATGCATAAATTTATTAGTCAACTAATATGTGAATCCAGTCCTAAAAACTGCAAATTCTTTGTTTTTGTTTATTTCTGAACGTGTTTTGAGGCCAGAAGCAACTTCGAGAATTGTTTCAAAAATTCTTTTCCCAGCTTCTTCCACGGTTTCTTTCTTCTCTATGATTCCTACATATATATCGATAACATCTGGCATTTTCTTAAAGGTGTCAGGGTTACCCGTGACTTTAATTACTGGCACAATAGGATTTCCGGTCGGTGTACCTCGACCAGTAGTAAAAACAACAAGCTGGGCTCCACCAGCAACCATACCACAAATAGACTCCACATCATGTCCAGGAGTATCCATAAAATAGCAACCCTTCTCTTTAGGAATCTCTTCACCATATTCTAAGATGTCGATAATTGGTTTTGATCCAGATTTAAGAATAGCACCAAGAGACTTTTCTTCAATAGTAGAAAGACCGCCCTTGATGTTCCCCGGGGAAGGATTAGTACCAATTAAATCAATACCCTCTCGTTTAGCTCTTTCGATGACTCTGGAAACAGCCTTAAATAATTTCTCTTTAACCTTATCGTCGACACATCGTTTAGCTAAAATATGTTCTCCACCAATAATTTCCGTTGTTTCAGAAAAAACAACACGACCACCATTATCAATTATGAGGTCTGCTGCGTAGCCAACAGCTGGGTTTGAAGCTATACCAGAAGTCCAATCGGAACCACTGCATTCAACAGCAACAACCAAGCCACTTAAGTCAACTTTCTTTCTTCTAAGGTGAGAAGCTTCTTCAACAAATTTTCTAACAATATTTACTCCCTTCTCTACGGTTTCTTTGAGCTCGTTTTCTTCTTGAATAGTTAGGGTTTCAACAGGCTTACCTGACTTAGAAATCTCATCGGCAAGCTTTTCACATGAAATAGCTTCGCAACCTAAAGCAACGATGAGAACACTTGCAACATTAGGGTTTTTACCGAAACCGGAAAGAATTCTAAAAGTTTGCTCAAGATCCGCTCCAGCCTGAGCACAACCATGTTGATGAAGAATATAGGTAGACCCGTTTACAGCATTAGAAATTTCCTTGGCAGCATAAGAACTGCAGACAACAGTAGGAATAACAAGAACATGATTTCTAACACCAACATTTCCATCAGGTCTAACATAACCCTCAAAACCAATATTTCTGGACAACACGATCACCCATATACATTTTCTCCATCTTATTCATAGCACATCATTAACAACGTTGGTACACATGACATAGGCTCCTAGCCTACATCTAAAACCCAACTTTTCTAGCACTTCTATGATCGGATCATTTCCATAAGTTAACACATATATTTGAGTGTCACCATGCAAATGTCTTAAGTATTCTAATAGCCTGCAGAAATCCCTCTTGTCAAGTTTTTCATAAAAGGGGTTTATCTCGATAACATTTTCCATTATAGTAAGAGGAACTCTATCTCTAATCTCCTTTAGTATATAATCGTTGAAAGTAAACTCATATTCTCCAATCTTGACCATTTTAGAAAGTTCGTAGATTATAGTGATAGATTTGTAGCTTAAAATCTTATTTTGATCTTCTAAGGTCTTCAATACTTCTTCGGTTATTTTAATAGGATAATATCCCAAGTGTACGGCACCTTGCCTTTTATTAAAGCCTATAGTTTTGCTAAGTTCACTTAAATCGACGCCGACCCTAACACCCTCATGAACCTTACTTGATTCATATGTTCCTTGACGTATAGCTCTTCTATAGAGAATTTTGAATCCACATTTCTTAAACAGTTTCTGTGCGGCGATATTTTCAGGTTCTACAAAAAGAAAGGTGTGAGGTGTTTTTAACCATTCTAAAGCATGTTTAAGGAGTTGTATTCCAACTCCTTTTCTTCTATGTCTTCTATGTACGAGAACTCCACCTACGTAACCTGAATTAAAAAGGTATTTGGCAGCATATAAGCTTCCAACGATGTTGTTCCCAATTTTAATTATGAGAGGAGAGGAAAATCTGGCGTGATAAAATATATCATATAGGTAAATGTTTTGGAGATAGACAAACTTTTCATTCTTATGCTCGATAAACATTCTCTTAACACGATTTATATCTTCAATGGAGACTTTAGAAACCACCGACAAGCAATTGTTCGATTTAAAACTATTATTCGTGAACATTGCATTTCCCTTTTATAGCAGCTCATGTTACACTTGAAATTGTTCTGTGAAATTGTGCTTACTTAAAGATACATAGTTTTTTTAGGGTTCCGTGAAGAATAATTATTAAATTGCTGAGAATTTCTCTTCCTATCAACATTTCTTGGCAATCTTCGAATGTTTCGATTTGAGTTCTGATTTTAAGATTTAAACTGGGTATTTCAAGGAAACCGTAGGCTGCCTTGGCTCTTATGTATTCATGACTTACTGTTTCTATTATTGGTTGTTTTTCTTCAGGTAGTTCAAACTTAAAAAGTTTTAACTTATGATATAAATGCTCAGAAATAAGTACATGCCCGTCATATCCCGTATCTATCTCAACTATGAGGGGTTCATCTACAGGTTGTTTTTCTCCTAGAGGATTTATTAAAAAGCATTCAATAATGGGTGCTTTGTTGAAATATTCAAAACATTTCAATGTTTTTCTCTGTAGATCTTCAAAGATCTTCCTCTCCACCTTACTATCCTCCTTTCCTCAGGCGTAACTTGATCCACTAAGACATGATCGTACTTTTCGAAAATTTCCTTGTTTTCCTTGCAAAGTTGTTCTAAGCTGTCTGCTACTGCCATTAGTCGTCCATCTGCAATAGCTATCCATTTTCCAAGATGATCTCTTAGTAGTTTTCCTTTAATCATCCTATATGTAGCATTGTTGATCTTTCGAGCTATATCTATGCTATCTTCCTCTTTTCTATGCTTATTAAGCCATATTTTTAATGCTTCAGTTACTGCCTCCCCTATTTTCAATCCTCGTCTAACGGATTCTGCTTTAAATTCTCTATATACTTTTTCGTCAACGCCGCGAATGTACACACCCATTTTTGATCACCGCTAACAAATCAACAAAGATATCAAGTATATAAAGATATCATTGTTGTAAAGAAATAGTAGCAGCATATCAACATAAGTTTAATTTTGAATCTTAACTGTGTCTAATAACTATCGGTTTTTGTTTTTGGTTGTTTTCGTGTTCAAAATTTAATGCAAGTTTTGTAGCAGTTTATAAAATGCATGAAACATGAATAAATTCCTATTTCAGAAAGTTTTATTTTTCTATCCTGTAGAAACTTTATAATAGCTTATGACGTTATGAACATGTACATGTTCCCCCTCTAAAATGTCTTTTGAAGCAATACCAATAATTTCCCTGTGTTTTAATATCTTTTCGCCTTTTTTGATGTTTTTAATCGCGAATTTATGTCCTTTCGGAATCTTATCTCTAATTTTAACAACCTTAATCACATCTCTCAAGAACACGTTAACAACATCTCCTGGCTTTAAATCTCTTAAAGCAACAGCAACATTATCAGAGTCATCTAATACCAAGGCCATAAAACTCACCAGATGAATGATATAAAATGACGCCATTTTAAGTATTTAGTTTAAAAATCATGAATTCATTTATCTTACCCAAGAACCCTTGATAATAGAGTTAGACAATATTTGATAAATTTACATTTAGCTTAAATAGTATGGCGAATATTTATTACTTAGGTTTTTAATGGAAAATGATTATGGTGGTAATTCTTGAGTAGTATGGACGAGGTTGAACTTCTAGTTCAAAGGGCAAAAAATTTTTTAGATGCTGCTAAAGATCGACTTCTAAAAGGGGATTACGATCTAGCATGTTTTTTGGCCGAACAAGCAGTCCAACTTTACCTTAAGGCGGCTTTACTGCATCACACGGGAGAGATACCTCGATCACATTCAATAAGAACCTTGATATCGGTATTATTTGATTCCACCAAAGACAAAGAGTTACTAGAATTCTCTAAGAAAAACAGATTGACGTTAAGATTATTGGAACATGCATATATTGCTTCCAGATACTTGTTTGACCGGTTTGACAAGGACGATGCCGAGGAAGCTATAAAGGTTGCAGAGAAGGTGTTTAACGTTGTCCAAAAACTATTTGAAAATATTAATGAAACGGGCTGATATTGTTCGAAACTGGAAAAACGCGGTAAAAAAAGTTGCAAAAGCAATTAGCGACGTATTGCCGGATGCTGAAATATATGTGTTTGGAAGCGCAGTAAAGAGAAGGATAACGGCCTCTAGTGACATAGATCTTTTAATTTTCTCCGAAAAAATACCCGAGAAAAATATTGCTAAGATGAAAATAATTTTAGAAATAGAAAACAAGGCAAAATTACCCGAGTATCATCCATTTGAATTCCACTTAGTTAATAAAAGAAAGAAAAACCAATACCTAACTAAGTATAAGGAGATTATTCCAATAAACGTTCTGTTAAAGGAAAGCACAGAAAAATAAGAAGGTTATAGTTACTTTTAGTCTTTTTTATTGAAATCTTAGCAGTCGTAGTATAAAATTTTGTTATTCTTTGGATTTTAAGTAGTTGTAGACTGATATGGCTGCTATAGCTCCTTGCGCAGCAGCTAAGACAACTTGCCTGAACTTTGACCCTTTATCCGTTACGTCCCCTGCTGCAAATATTCCTTCAACATTTGTTCTCATGAAATCGTCCACAATAATATAACCTCTTTCGTCAACTGCAACGCCAGATTTTTTAGCTAATTCGGAGTTTGGAACTAAACCTATATCCACGAAGATACCGTCAACTTCTATCTCTTTCAGTTCTCCGGTAGGAATAACTTCTCCACCCACCTCTTTTGTTTTTTCTAAAAGTAGCTTCTCGACTTTCATGTCTCCTTTAATTTCTCTAACTATGTACGGTGTTAAGATTTCTATTTTGCTGTTTTCCTTCACTCTTTTAACTTCTATTGGGTCTGCCCTAAACCAGTTTCTTCTATGAATTAAAATAACCTTTTTTGCATGTTTAGCCAAAAGTTGAGCGTCTGAAAAAGCTACATTACCTCCGCCAACAACAGCAACCACACGGTCTTTGAACAAGGGTGCATCGCACAGACCACAGTAGCTAACTCCTCTTCCCAAAAATTCCTCTTCACCTGGAACATTTAGCTTTCTATGTTTTTCACCAGTAGCTAATATGATTGCTCTAGCTTCGACTGTTTTTCCATCCATAGTTCTAACAAGAAACCCTGACTCTTTCTTTTCTATGCTTTCAACTTCTTCCATAATAATATTTGTCATATATTTTTTAGCGTGTTCTAAAAACTTGTTTCCTAATTCACTTCCAGGTATTTCTGGTAAGCCTGGATAATTGTCTACAATTTCAGCGTCAACAATAAGTCCCCCCAGCTCCTTTGCGACGATTAAGGTTTCCAATTGGAATCTTCTAGCATAAATGGCTGCAGAACATCCTGCGGGGCCAGCACCGACTATAACTAAGTCATACTTCTCCTTTATTTCCTCTTCTTCAACTGGGGCTTGAAATGTTAATAAACTCACTTAAAATCACTCTCCAACATCATTCATTCTCTTTTACAATAGTTTTACAAAGTAGCTAAGCCATGAATTTAATAGCTTTTACATACAAATTGTTTTCACATATTATTTAACATGTTTGTTTTCAATTTGATTAAGTTATTAATAAAATGCAACTGTGAGTTTGTAAACTCTTAACATGTAAATTTTACCTAGCAAGTTTCATTTAAAGTGTTAGTCGATGAATTCTTAAGCTGCTATCGATAGGTTTAAATCTTAATGGTTTGTTGCTTGTGTTGCGGGGGATTAAGAACAATGAACGCTGAGGACAGTAAAGGCAGCGATGTTCCACCGATAATATATGCTACGGCAGGTTTGATAGCCTTTAGTGGAGGCTTATATCAGCCTTACCTTAACATATATGCGGTTGAAATAGGAGCTACTTACAGTGAAATGGGTGTAATAACTTCTGTTAATAACGCTGCGCCAACGATATTACAGCCAATATGGGGAGCACTTTCAGACAAAAAAGATAAACGAAAGCCTTTCATTTTTTTGGGATGTTTTGCAGGAAATGCTTTAATATTTTTGTTTCTTTTAGCAAAAGATCCTATGTTGTTTGCACTATTTCTTGCTGCTCATTTTATTGTACTTTCTGCTTCAACACCTACGTGGAATGCTCTACTAGGTAAAATAATACCTGAAAAGGTTAGAGGAAAAGTTCTAGGCAAAGTAAATGCGATAGCTTTTGCTGGAAGGGTTTTTGCAACAGCTATAGCTGGAATAATCATGACATGGATTCTGGGACAAACTTTGGAATCCCAGTATACATTTGTTTTTACGGCAGCTGCTGTTTTCGGCATATTGGGATCACTGCTCATTTTAAAGTTTAAGGAACCCGTTGAGAATGGAGGTACACCGGTTTATCGGGGACTAAAAGTAGCCTTAAAGGAAACTCTTAGAAATAAGTATTTTCGGAGACTTTGCTCCTTAGAGGCCCTTTTTGGAATGGCTATGAGTATGTCATGGCCTTATTTCTCAGTTGTTATGGTGAGAAAACTGGAAGCCACGAAATTTGAAATAGCTGTAGCCTCAATAATTTTTGGAGCTACAGCTTCCTTAAGCCAATTTTACCTTGGAAAACTTGTAGATAAATTTGGAAGAAAACCAATAATAGTAGTGTCGCGAATAGTGCTTCCACTGTATCCCTTTCTATTCATTTTGTCTCAAAATATGTATTACGTTTATCTAGCAAATCTCATAGGCGGTATATCCAATGGATTGTCTATAGTTGCTATTTCAGCCTACATATTGGATATTTCACAAGATCATGAACGTGGAACCTATTTTGCAACCTATAATACGCTTTTTGGTTTAGCTACCTTTGCAGGCTCGATATTTAGTGGATATCTTGGCATGTTTTTCCAAACATTTCAAAGCGAAATACAAGCTTTAAACACAGTGCTATCAATAAGCGTAATTTTAAGAATGATAACTGCGATGCTGTTTCTAACGTTAAAGGAAACTAAGAAAATAGCACCTGCAAAGATGCCCTTAATGCCGCCGATACCCAAAACAGAAAAATAATATTACGAAATAGTTGAGTCAGAACCTTCTCCTTTAACAATTTTGTCTATGAAAATATCTCTAACTCTTTTGTATGCTTCGTAAAATTTCCGTTGACTTAACAGTACACTTTTAGGGTATTTTTTCAAGTATTCTATCGCCTTTTTCCAAGCTAAGTCGTAGGGCACCACGGAGTCTATTTTTCTAGCTATTTCCTTATCGTAGTCGCTGGGCAGCTGTTCTTTGTCTCCAATTATAAACCATCCACGCTCAGATATAAAAGACCCTTCATCACCAACATAAGTAAGTTTCCTACCTTTTTCAACAACATGTTCAACCGGTTTCTCTACACCTGTTATTTTTCTTCTAAATATTCTATCTCTACCGTGATATTTAGCCCAAGCATAAAATATAGCTCTATTAAGACCAAAAGACTTTGCTTTTTCAAGATCTCCTGTCAGAAGATAGTATCTCGCTGCTTGAAGAAGAGCCATAACTTGAAATCTACCTACTTTCATAACAGGCTTTCTACCAGCCTTCCTAGTAATTGTAGGTTTAACAGTTTGCACAACGGTTCTAACCTCACCAACCCTTTTGAAGTAGCCGCCGACCTCCTTTACAGCTTTTAAAGCAAGTTGATCTGCTTCTCCTTCACTATAATTTCTCCAATCGGTATTATGTTTCAATACGTTTGGTTTAGCCCATTCAGGGCTGAAATCATCTATCTCATTAGGTTTAAAGCACACAACGGCGTAGTCCAAGGATTTATGAAGTGAAAGTGGAACTGTAAAAACTCTTTTGAGATCCATTTCATTTTCAACTTTCAGCGGTCTCTCTCCGCCTGTAACGTTCTTTATGATATCAATAATTTTGTCTGTGCATTTTTTGAGAATATAGTCGACAATCGAGTAGGCTATGTCGAGAGGATGGTATTTCGATAAAACATCGCTTGAGAACGCTTTCTCATGTAAATGAACATGTATTCCTCTTCCAGACCATTTAAGATAAATCGATTTTGTTACCCCTTCTTTTTCAAGTTCCTCAACTATGACTCTCGCTACGTCAACAACTTTACTCCAATATTCTAGTGAACCGTCAATATCCCACACAGGAGTAGTGTATAAAATGTTTTCAGGGTTTTCTACGTCTTCCCTTCCTAAAACCCTAGAATAAACGTTTATAGACGCGTAGAAGGTTCTGGGCCTTAAACCTCGAAATCTTCGCATCAACTCTTCTAAGTCCTCTTCCTTAGAAATGTGTAGTGGTGGCCCAGTTTTGCTCCAATATCGAACAAATAACCCGGTTAACCCTCCCCTTAACGTATGTATAGCAATCCATCTACCTCTTGAGTACTCAACCATTTCTTTCCGAACAAGGGGCTTAGAATAATATTCCATTACCTCATGGAACTCCAAACGTATCCCTCAACATAATAACTTAACTTCAAATATTAATATCCTCTGCATACATATATGAAAGTATCAACAAATTTTCTGCAACCCAACACTAGGTATCCCTTAATTGCTCTTTAGAAAACAAAAATAATTTTAATTTTTGATGCATAAATTTAGAAACCCACCTACCTAATAAACACCTTTCAGGTTAGCTTAAGAAAAACGGGGAATCAGGTAGTTTCAGAAATGTATGGAACGTGATTTTGCATTTCTGTGATCTTTTAAACTTTAATCCATATCTTCAGTGGATTTTCTATTTTTATTCCCAGCTTTTGGAAGGTTTCATGTAAGAAATGTTTATCAACGGTGTATATCACGTCTATGTATTCCTTTATTGGTATTATGCAGAGAAAATCCCACACATGTATCCCGCTTTCTTTACTAAGCTTTAAAGCTTCTTTAACATGGCTAACTGTGACCGGTATTTTTACAACGCGTTCAGAAAGCAGTAAGTCATTTACGTATCCCACAACAAAATCTATGGGTAGTTTATAGCCCCTAAAACCTAAGACATGAAAAATTTCCGCTACCTGGTGAAGTGACATGTAAATTATCTCCTCAACTAAAATTCTTTTTAAAAACTTTTTTGCTTTGACGTGTGCCTTTGAGAACTTCTTATATTCTAATTCGTCTTCAAACTTTTCTCTTACAGGTGTCTTCTGAGCAAAACTCCATATCTCCGTGTCAACAAAAACGTTCACATCAATCACCAGTGTCTTCATATTCATATTCCTTAAAGTCCTCTGGCCCAGCGCCTGGAAACGACTTTTCAATACGTGACAACAATCTTTGAGTAGCTTCATCGATTCCTTGATCTCTTATCTGTTCTTCGCTTTCAAATCTACTGATTAAATATTGTAACACATCATCATAAGTCATTCTTCTTCCGGTCTTCTCAGTTAAATAGCCAACCAGTTTTGTTAACTTCAATAAAGTCCCCTTCTTAACCTTAATAGTTGACAATCCACGTCACCTTTTTAATTATACTAGGTATACTTTATATATTTTTTCTACATAATCTATTAATTCTACTTCTACAGTAACCTAGAAAACGAGCAAAAAATTTGTATGAAAACTTTAAAAGAACGGAAACGAAGATTATTAGAGTCAGTATTTAACATAGAAAGTAAATGAATGTAATTCATAACATCTAGAATTAAACAAAACGAGAATATTTATGTAAGATGCTTTCTTATGTTTGTTTTGCTGTGTTGAGTTTACTTTTAGTAAACAAGCCTTTTCATGAATAACGTTAAGAACTTTTCGCTATTAACATCCACGCATACATATACATTCTTTCTTTTTTCCCAGTTTTCATCGAGAAGTTTCATCCACTCTCTCCTGTCGGCCACTGTCTGTCCTCTTGTAATTCCATCAGACGTTAAAACTTCAACGTGATATTTTTCGACTTTAAACAGTGAGCGATCTATAGCTGCCGCTACAGCCATAGGGTCATGTAACGCATATGCGCCATACCTTTCAATTAGTTTCTTTGTTATTTTCGCTATTATTTGTGCTGGTTTACTTTTTGAAGAAGATATTTCCTCATATTTTTCCATAGTTATTAGAGTGTCTGGTTTAGTTGTTACATCTAGACCTACCATTGTTATTTTTGCTCCAGACTCTAAAACTATTTTAGCGGCCTCTGGATCAACATACATGTTAAATTCGGAAACAGGTGTAGCATTACCGTAGCCGTAAGGTGAAATTCCAAAAGCCCCGCCCATAATAACAATCTCATTTACTCTTTTAGCTATTTCTGGTTCTTTTATCATTGCAAATCCAAGATTGGTTAAAGGTCCGGTCGTTATGATAGTTAACTCATCTTTTTTTGAATTCATAACTTTCTCTATTATTAAATCTACAGCGTGTTTCTCTAGGAGTTTAAGCTTAGGTTCTGGGAGGTTGGAGTCTCCAAGGCCGTCTTTTCCATGAAAGTCTTCAGCTGTTTCAAGTTTTCTCAGTAAAGGTTTAGATAGCCCTTTAGCTACGGGTACGTCTTCTACTCCAATTGCTTCCAGTATTTTAAGAGAATTCACACTTGTCTTATCTACATGCACGTTACCGCTGACTGTTGTTATTAAATCAACTTTTAACTCTGGAGACAAGCATGCTAACATAATGGCCATAGCATCATCTACACCTGTGTCCACATCTAAAATGATTTTTCTTACCATCTTGCATAAACCCCCAAAATTTAACCAGCGGGACGTATGTATGGAATTCCCTTCATGAATACCATTAATCCTACGGTTATTATCCAGTATATGAATAAAGCTGAAAGCGCAACCATTACGGAGAGGACCACATAGTCCGATTTAGTTAAATCAGATCTTACGATAAAGGTTTTTTTAACAGGTGCTGAAAACCCTCTTGATTCAAGTGCTATTGCTCTAAGCTGCAAATCAGACATGGAACCTAATGTTAAAGGTATCAATATTGCCAGAAAATTCTTTAACCGTTTAAATAACCCAACATTTACGTTTAGCCCTCTAGAAACTTGAGCCTGATAAATAACTTGTATCCTTCTCTGCATAATTGGAATAAGTTGAAAAACAGAGAGCAACGCATAAATGTACTTATATGGTATTCTTAACTTCAACAAAATGGTTGTAATTCTTGCGGGATTACTGGTAAGAAAGAAAAGCAAAGCACTTGTCATCGTTATTGCAAGCCGCAGTGTCCATATGGCTACATAAGCGGCTCCCTCAAGGTAAAACGTAACATCAAAACCAAACACCGTAAAAGAGAAAAGAGGAGTTTCATTATACGGAAACCCGATTGGTAAGGCAATAACTAACGTAGATAAAACATAAAACGGTATAAGCACTATAGAAATTATTTTTAGAATCCTCTTTGCAACTTTACCCACTATCGTAAGAACTATTAAAGAGATTAAGAAAGCTAGAGAAATGTAAATATCATAAAAAATGTAGTTAAATATCGATGCCCATATAAATAAAATAAATTTTGTTCTTGGGTCCAGTTTATGGACCCAAGAATCTTTTTCTTCATACCCCAATTGTATTAAATTGCTCATCGAATATTACACCTTCTACGATTCAGGCCAGGTTTAGCTTGTGCTTTTAGTTAGAATAAACCGTTTTGGCAATGCTGATGCTACTATTGCAGCTATATAGAGTGCTATTGTTTTGTCGTATAGTTCAACAGCTACGCTAGACATCCACGAAGCAAAGACCATGTTGCCGGTGGCGTTAAGTGCCCATGCATATACAGCAGTCATGAATGGGCTTGGGGCTGTCGGTAGAGCTCCAAAGGCTACTACGGATACTAGTGTACAGGCAAAGGTGTTTGTGAATCCTGTTATTAATCCTGCGGCTATTAGTTTAACTGGTTTTTTAATGTCCACCCATCCAGCTCTGTAGAATACCCATGTTATGATTGCTATATAGACGTTTATGAAGCCCCAAACCCAAGCTGGTAAACCCCATAACGTTAATGCCATTATAATGTTATATAGGAAACCTCCCAGCGCTCCTACCCAAAGCCCTGCTACAATTACTCCAAAGGATGTAGCCCAAGTATCTAGGAAAGCTGGTAATCGAGTCAACGTCACTATTGCGCCTGTAACATAGTTTAATGCTGCAATAACTGGTATTAGCACAATTTTCAAAATTGTTTCTCCATATGCTCCCATAGGTTTAACTTCAATCCCCTCTTCTTCAGACATAAAATTATCCATCCTCCTTTTTAAATTTCTATGCTTTCTTTTGGAAATAAAATTGAAATTACCTTCAAGCCTACTTGTATAAATATTTTTCGGTTCACAATTTTTTTCTGAACAATGTTTAAGAAATTCTCTATTAAAATGCTAGAAGTCGAATTCTTATTTAACACAAAATTTAAATAAATGCTAACGATGTTAAGTAAATTCAAAATTTGTTGTTTGAGGGAGGTTTTCGACATAACAAGTGACGAATTAGTAATTAAGGTTGATAAAGTATCATATTCTTACCCTACAACTCCAAACGTCTTAAAAAATGTAAGTTTCTCCGTTAAAAAGGGCGAAATTCTAGGTATAATAGGTCCCAACGGTGCTGGTAAGTCTACATTACTAAAAACCTTAAATGGACTTGTTCCTCACTTTTACGGAGGAAAATTTAAGGGAAAAGTTATTGTATGTGGTATGGACACCATGAAACATACAGTATCTGAACTTGCGGTTAAGGTAGGCTTAGTTTTTCAAGATCCTTTGAATCAGCTTTCAGGGGTAACAGGTAGCGTTTATGAAGAAGTTGCGTTCGGTCTGTCAATGCTGGGTTTCCCTCACGAAACTATAGAAGATAGAGTTATGAATGCGATAGAAAAAGTTGGTTTGAAAGGCCTTGAAAAGAGATCTCCATATTCTCTTTCAGGTGGGCAACAACAAAGATTAGCAATAGCTACAGTACTTGCTTTAAAGCCTGAGGTAATTGTTTTAGATGAACCAACTGCACAGCTTGACCCCATAGGGAAATATGAGGTTTTAAGCGTTTTAAAAGAATTAAAGAAAGAAGGACAAACCATTGTTATTGCTGAACACGAAATAGAGGAGCTTGCAACGTTTGCAGATAGAATACTTGCCCTAGAAAACGGCAAAATAATAATGAGAGGTTCTACAAGAGAAGTACTGACTGCTGTGGAAGAGCTAAAAAGTATAGGAGTAAATCCACCGTCAATAACAGAACTATTTCATATACTAAAAAATCAGTACGGGTTATCTATTAATGAAAAAGCATATCCAGTTAGTTTGGAAGAGGGAATTAAAATTTGTAAAGAACTTTTGGAGGATAAAAATTGACAGAACATGTCGTAATTAAAACTGAAGATCTGTGGTACGCCTATGCTCCAGATATTGTAGCTTTAAAGGGAATAGACCTAGAAATAAGAAAAGGTGAAATAATTGCTTTAATCGGTCAAAATGGTGGAGGAAAAACAACATTAGCAAAACACTTCAACGGTTTACTCAAACCGACAAAAGGAAGAGTTTTAGTGAAAGGAATAGATACGAGAGATAAACCAGCCAATGAACTTTCTACAATAGTTGGATACGTATTTCAAAATCCTATGGATCAAATATTTTCAAAGACCGTTTTTGAAGAAGTTGCATTTGGACCGAAAAATATCGGGCTATCTGACAAAGAAGTTAAGGAAAGAACCGAGGAGGCTCTTGAAAAAGTCGGCCTTTTAGAATATAGTAATGCCCACCCATTAGACTTAGATTTCGGCAAACTAAAGCTATTGACCATAGCATCCATCATTTCTTTAAAACCTGAAGTTTACTGTCTCGACGAGCCTACAACGGGACAAGACCATATCGGAAGGAAAAGAGTAGCTGAACTTGTTAAAAAACTTAACAAAGAAGAAGGAGCTACCGTTATCGTTATCACCCATGATATGAATTTTGTTGCAGAAGTTGCTGAAAGAGTCATTTTAATGGCTGATGGAAAAATACTGGCTGACGGTCCTGTCAGAGAAATTTTTCAGCAAATTGAAATATTAAGAAAAGCACAAATAAAGCCGCCCCAAGTAACCTTGCTTTTTAACGAATTACACCCCTACGGTTTACCCAAAGGAGTAATAAAACTAGGAGAAGCAGTAGAAATACTTGGAGATTTCCTAAGAAAGACATAAAACTTTCAACAGACATACGCAAATTAACCGAAAAACGGTTATTACCAACCCATTAAACTCAGACCCAGCAATTTTTCATAAAAAAAGTTAGCTAAATTTTCAATTTAGTCAAAAAGAAAAAATATGATAATTTTATTCTGAAGGAGCCCCTGGGAGCGGTTTAGGTGATGCAACTTCTTCTGAGAATGTATCGACATTCTCTGCAGTAACTACAACTAGAGGCGTTGGGATAAAGTCTTCTTCTGGTTGCCAGTTCTTAAATACATAGTAGTATGCTATTAGAACACCCCAGTATCCCTGTAAGAATGGGCTTTGAGCTATTGTTGCGTACATCTTACCATCCTTGATAGCTTGAACAGCATCTGGAATAGCGTCATAGCCTACAACTATAATATCCTCGCCTGGTGTTAAGTCAGCTCCTTCAATCGCAAGAATTGCGCCCAAGGCCATTTCGTCATTTGCGCATATTACAGCATCCACGTCAGGGTGCGCAGCTAGAATGCTTTCCATGTCTGACTGACCTTCATCTCTTCTGAAGTTTGCTACCTCTTCGGCCACTATTTCTACCGTACCATTGTCGACAAAATCATCTAATATATTATGGAACCCGGTTTTTCTCTCTTCTGCAGCAGTTGTTCCAGGTATTCCGTTTAGGATTACAACTTTCCAAGGTGTAGGTTTACCAGAGGCTCTCAAAGCTTCTATCAGTGCTTTTGCAGCTAATTCTCCTCCCTCGACGTTATCTGTCCCGGTGAAGCATATTCTAAGTGATTTATTAGCGACATCTCTATCTGTGGTAACTACTGGTATACCCGCTTCAAGAGCCTTCTCAAGTGCTGGCTGTATTGCCTCTTTATGAACTGGGTTCACAACTATAGCGTCAACTTTCTGCCCGACTGCCGTTTCAATCTGGCTTGTTTGTAAGCTTGCGTCATCTTTTGCGTCGTAAACCGTCAGTTTAACGGTAATTCCTTTTTGTTCAAGTTCACTAACGGCTGCGTCTGATCCGTTTTTTAATGCTACAAAGTAAGGGTTACCAAGATTGCTAATAAATAATGCTACGTCAAATTCTGGAGCCTTTGGAGGCGCTAAAAGAAAGTACGCTGCAACACCTATTGCTGCTGCAATAACAATAATAATAATTCCAATTGCAACAGTTTTTGTTACAGCCTTTCGATACTTCATCTCTCACCACTCTCCTCACTCAACTTGAGGGTTGGTTAATAATTATTAACTTAAAAAATTTAAAGCTTATCCAAATAGATTCAATTCATTGAATAGACATTGTCTACTTATCTAATGTACCTCTATAATTTAGGGCTTATTTGACGTATCTTAGACCCCTTGTGAGAACTGTGGCTGCAATAGCCAATATTGCGCCTTTTACTACCCATTGATAATACGGATTCACTCCTAAGAGAATTAGAATATTTGTGATCAAAGTTAGTATATACGCTCCTATTACAGAGCCCAGTGTCGAACCAACGCCACCCGTCAGTTGTACCCCACCTAGAACAGCGGCAGCAATTGCATCAAGTTCATAGCCCCAACCGGTCCAAGGATATGCAACTTCCAATCTAGCATTCATCATTAACCCTGAAATGGCGTATAAAACACCAGCCATTGTAAAGATTATTACTTTTGTCAAATCCGCATTTACTCCTGAATATCTTGCAGCGTCTTCATTTCCTCCAATAGCATATACCTCTCTCCCTATCTTTGTCAATCTCAAGAGAAAGAAAGTAAAAATTGTTGCCAGGATTGCAATCCATACCATTGATGGTAGGAAAGCTATATCTGATGTTAGAAAGGTAAAAGGTTTTAGTCCAACCACCGGAGTGCCTCCAGTTATTATTAGAACCATCCCTCTTCCAGCCACAAGGATAGCTAAAGTTGCCACAAAACTTGGAATTTTAGCTTTGGTAACCAATAAGCCATTAATTAGACCACATAATGCGCCCGTCAACATTCCCACTACTACCGCCACACCAACTGGCATGTGCCAATAAACTAATGCTATTGCTGCTACAGTTCCCGAAAGAGCCATCACAGATCCAGGAGACAAGTCAATGCTCCCCATTAGGATAACGGCAGCTTCTCCTAAGGCTAACATGGCAAGTGGAGCCATCTGCAAAAGTAAAATTCGCTGATTGTACCACGTGAGAAAGTGAGGAGAAATAATTGAAGAACCTATAAAAAGAGCTATCAAGGCAGTTAGGGGCTTTGATTCCTCAAATTCAAAAAATTTTTTAAGAAAAACGGTAGCTGACTTAAACGAGTCTTTCTCTTTCACATTTTTTCTTTTATGCTGCAACTTTTTCTACCTCCACCTTGCATATTAGAGATATAATTTCATCTTTGGAAATCCCTTTGTTAACCATTTCACGTGTTACCCGACCTTTAACCATGACAATAATTCTATCTGCTAAGGATAAAACTTCTTCAACATCAGAGGAAAGTAATATAACCGATATGCCTTGTTCCGAAAGATTTGCAATGATTCTCCTTATTTCGACTTTAGCTCCTACATCAATACCCATGGTAGGTTCATCAAAAATTATAATTTTTGGCTTTGTTTGAAGTATTTTTGCAATAACAACTTTTTGTTGATTTCCTCCAGATAAATTGGAAACTTTTGCATTTAAACTTGGGGTTACTATGTTTAGGTCTTTAACCCATTTTAATGATATCTCTCTTTCCTTTTTCATATCTATAATTCCCAAGAATTTACTTATTTCATTAAGTGTCGTTATTGTTATGTTTTCTTTAACACTCATCTCTGGAATTAAGCCTTCAACCTGTCTATTCTCGGGAGCATAAAGTATTCCGTACTTAAGAGCATCAAGTGGACTTTTAATGGTGATATCTTTACCTTTCATTTGTATTCTGCCAGTCACTATTTTTTCAATCCCAAAAAGGGCTTTCCCAAGTTCACTTTTCCCTGCACCTAGAAGACCTACAACACCTAAAATTTCTCCCTTGTAAAGTTTGAAACTTACATTTTTTAATGCTACTTCATGAGCCTTCTCTGGGATTGTGGAAAGATTGTTAACAACTAAAAGAGGTTTTTTATTTGCTATCTCAGTTATTCTTTTTTTCTTAGCAACGTAGAAACTTGAAACTTCCCTCCCCAGCATCATCTTAACTACTTCCTCTGGTTTAATCTCTGAGACAGTTTCTGTCGCAATCTTCTTTCCGTCTCTTAAAACGGTAACTCTATCACAAATATCGAATATTTCATCTATGTAATGAGTAATATAAATTACAGATTTCCCAGCGTTTTTTAAACGTCTAATTACTTCAAATAGGGAATCTTTTTCCATGGGTGTTAGTGCGGTTGTTGGTTCATCGAAACATAATATTTGAGCTTTATCAGCCAATGCTCTTGCTACTTGAACAAGTTTTTGTTCTCCAACACTTAATTCCTTAACTTTAAGTCTAGGATCAATGTTTGCCCCCAATTCCTTGAGTACCTTTTCCGTGTAATCAAATACTGCAGCCCAGTCTACAAGAAACTTACTTTTTAGTGGCATCTTACCCAAAAGGATATTTTCTGCAACGGTTAAATGAGGTACAAGCATCACTTCTTGATGAACCAATGTTATTCCAAGTTTCTTTGCTTCCATGGGATTCTTAATTACAACTTCCTTTCCATGTAAGATTATTCTCCCCTCGTCAGGATTATATATGCCATTTAATATTTTTACAAACGTTGATTTTCCTGCTCCGTTTTGTCCCACTAAGCCATGAACTTCACCTTTTTTTAGGTCAAACGTTACATGATCTAACGCTACTACACCTGGAAACTTCTTTACTATATTCTCTGCTTTTAATACGTTTTCAACCATTTATCCACACCCGTCGCAATCCTCCGCTTTAAACCAGTCCTTCAGAATTTAATCTTCCTTAAGAACTCTTCAAGTTCCTCTCTATAAGGTAAGCCCTTTTGCGCACCTCTCTTAGTTACTTTGAGAGCCGCCGCTACGGATGCAAATTTTACTGCTTCTTCTATGCTTTTTCCCTCAAGTATCGCAACTGCCAAAGCCCCATTAAAGGCATCACCAGCGCCAGTAGTATCAACAGGTTTTACTTTAACGGTTGGTATCCTAATATGACCATCTTCCCTGAATAACAACGATCCTTCTGCGCCTAAGGTTATGATGACTTTCCCAACGCCCATTTTTAGGAGTTTTCTTCCTGCATCTACGATATTCTTCTCTCCAGTAA
Organism: Candidatus Baldrarchaeota archaeon; assembly: GCA_016840485.1. GTDB lineage: Archaea > Asgardarchaeota > Baldrarchaeia > Baldrarchaeales > DXJG01 > DXJG01. The sequence goes on along the minus strand of JAEOSG010000025.1, from coordinate 4,627 downwards.
TTTCGAGTGCCTCTATTCTATTAGGAGTTAAAATGTCTACATACTTATAAAATTCCTCGGGAAGCTTTCTAACAAATGCAGGGTTAACGATCACTGTAAGACCACATTCTTTTGCTTTTTTAACAGCGTATTGTATAGTTTCAGGTGGGATTTCATATTGTATTAGAAGGATTTTGGATTTTTCAAAGGATTTTTCAGCTTTATCAATATCTTTAGGTAGCAAATGGTCATCTGCACCTGGAGCCACAACTATGGTATTTTCTCCTTGAGAATCAACCGTGATGAGAGCTATCCCGCTATGTACTCCTGATGTTTTAAATACATGAAGAGTATTAACTTTGTTTTCTTCTAAATTCTCTATTAATAGATCTGCAATATAATCGTCTCCTACCCTTCCAATCATGTAAACTTCCTTTCCCAACCTTGCAGCTGCAACTGCCTGGTTTGCACCCTTCCCTCCAGGCTGCATTTCAAATCCTTTACCAGTGATGGTCTCACCAGGCTTTGGGAAACGATCTGCAAAAATTATAAAGTCCATGTGTATGCTTCCCACCACAGATATAGCTTCCCTAGACATTATGGCACCCCTCAAATATCATACAATATTACCGGTTCTCTTAACCAATTTTTGGTCAAACTTGTTTCATTTTTATTTTAGCAAACTAGTATCTTATTTGAAAGAGATGTTCTATATTTCTACTAGTGGTCATAAATGATATTTTATTTCTAGCTTTCACCTATTTTTTATGTTTTACTTTTATATAATTTTCTTTGAAATTATCCAGTTTTATGTTGGAAAATAACTACTTTCTTAACTTTAACTGAGAGGAAAAATATGGTCAGGTTTTGTATATTTATTATCTAAAAATAATAATATAGGATAATGCAAATTTTAGAACACTACTCCGCAAATTAATATGATATTTGCATAAGGTGTAAATTCACCTGTTTTTATGATGGCTTTTGCTTGTTTTGAAATCTCTTTAAACCTCTCATGGGAAACCTCCTTTATTGGAATGTTCTTCAATAGCTCTTTTGTTTTCTCATATGTTTCGGGGCTTACTTCTCTCATCTCCTTTGCTATTATTACGCTTTCAACCTCTAATTCTTCCAAAATGAGTTTTAGAGTATCTAAGAATCTTGGTATGTTCTTAGTCAAAATGAGATCTATTCTTTTGGCTTCTCTTGGCACAGGAAAACCTGCATCACAGATTACAACCATATCTTTATGGCCTAAACTCGCAATAACTTTTGATAACTCGGGATGAAGTATACCGCCTTTTTTCATAATCAATACACCTCCAATAGAATATTTAATAATGTATAGGTATTACATTTAACACCTAAGTTGAATGAATTATACTTCAATGTATTCTATTTTTACCGCATTTCGCCATTTTACTACGAATTTTTCTAGTTCTGGTAATGTTGGTATTCCTTCAGTTGCTCCTTTATGCATACATGCATGTGCTCCAGCTGCATTGGCGAAAAGTATGCATTTTTCTAAGCCCCAGCCTTTAATCAAACCTACAAGAAAAGCCGCGTTCCATGCATCTCCCGCACCAGTGGTATCCACAGGTTTTATCTGGAAAGCAGATGCTTTAATCCCTTTACCAGTATCTTTTAGTATGAGCGATCCTTCCTCGCCAATTTTGATTCCCACAATTTTTAATCCATATTCCAAGGCTTTTTTTGCAGCTTTTAGAGGATCAAGTTCACCTAAGATGAATGCAGCTTCTTCTTTTGAAAATGTAGCTATATCTGCTTTCTTCAAAACCTTGTTATAAACTTCATTTATTTCATCTTGGTTATTCCATACGTCTAAGCGAAGTGTTGGATCAAAAGAAATTTGTACCTTGTTTTTTGCTGCTATATCAATTGCTCTAAAGATAGCTTCCCTGGACGGTTCTTGCGACATAGCAAACCCGCTGATGTGAACAATTTTAGCTTGTGCAATGTATTCTTCATCAATGTCATCAGGTGAAAGAAGATTATCGGCAGTTCCCTTGACCCAAGGTTCTCTATAAAAGAGAAAAGATCTTTCACCTGTGTTAGGGTCATTGACTATAAAGGTGATGGTTGTACGTGCATTTTTTCTTTTCACACGGGTTATATCTACGCCGTTCTTTTTTAACTCATTGATTAAGAAATCTCCAAATGGGTCGTTACCTACAGCAGTAATGACCCCCGTCTCTACCCCAAGTTTTTTAGCTACTATCATGCAGTTCATTGGCGCTCCGCCTAATCTTTTCAAGAAACTCGACACATTAACATGAGAACCTTGTTCTAAGGCAACAAAGTCTATTAAAATTTCACCTATACCAATAATTTCAGGCAAACTTCCAACCCCCACTCATATAACTAAAATTGTAGAACATTAACATATAAATTTTAGGAGAGAAAATGGCAATAATCATCATTACTCTAGGAAATACTCAGAAGAAAACGGCGATCGCTTTGCAGTTTTATCTTTCTTAAATTAGATATCAAAACTTTACAATAGAGAAAATATGATTAATATTTTTTAAGACAAAAATCTATACTTACTTTGTCGACTTCTTTTATTTTTCCTAGTTGATTATTAACGAAGTTTGCTAGATCTTTGTGGTCTTTGAAAAAACCGTATAATATTAGGTCGTGGGTGCCTATTGTTTCGAACACTATTACTCCGTCTTTCAGATTAGTTATTTCTCTTGCTACCCTCTCACTTTGCCCCGGTTTGACGTTTACTTCTATAAATGCTAGTATTCCTCTTTTAAGTTTCATCGGGTCTGTAATTGTTATGAAGCCAAGTATTATTCCCTCTTTAATTAGTCTAGCTACTCTGTTGCTTACGGTTTGAGGAGATATCTTTAGCATTTTAGCGATTTCTCTGAAAGAGGTTCTTGCATTGTTCTGTAAGATTTCTATGATTTTCAGATCAATTTCGTCAAGTTTAACTTCTTCCTCTTCCAAAACTCCCTTCCCCTACAATTTAACATACACACTTAACAGTGTAGAGGTTAGAATAACGAAATATAAAATTGTTGTGATTTAAATTATTGTTCATTGGCAAGAGCTTTTTCCACGTACAGTTGTCCCCACTTTTTGAGTGCCGCATCAAGTTCTGGATGATCTTTAGCATATTCATCTAATGGTATTCCTTTTACGACTGCTTCTATTGCTTGTCTCATAGCTTTTGCACCAGCTCTTGTTCCCCAAGGATGTCCATGTATTCCTCCACCAGCATTTATTACAATATCTTTACCTAAGAGTTCTACGTTTATGGGCACTATTCCTGGATGTATGCCTCCAGAAGCTACTGGAAAGACAGTTTTCAAACCGTGCCAGTCTGATCTGAGGAAGTCGTTTATTTTTCTGATGTATTTCGCTTCTCCTTTAACCCCCATTTTTCCTGCAGCTGTCCCTGTGTGTAGTTGATCTCCTCCTGCGAGTCTTACAAGTTTTGCAATTACCATCATCGATATTCCATGTTTTGGATTCCGCGTCAATGCTGCGTGCATAGCTCTATGAATATGGAGAGGCACTTTTATTGAGGGGTCTTCAGCAAGTACTTGAACTGCTGAGAAACCTGATGTTAACACGTCTATCATTAGACAATTTGCTCCATTTTCTATAGCCATGTCTGCTAGTTCTAACATTTTGTTGTAGGTTGCTGTTATGTTTAAAGCGTAGAGCACTGTTTTTCCGGTTTCCTCTTTTACTTGGTCTAGTTTTTCCATTACTTTTGTTAATCTTTCCTCTATGGGGCAGAATTTTTGGCTTGTTAATGTTTCGTCATCTTTTATGAGGTCTACGCCGCCCATAGCTGCTTCATATGCTACATTTGCTGTTTGCTGAGGGTTTAATCCTACTTTAGGTTTTATTATTGTTCCTAGATGTGGTCTTCGATCTTCAAGTGTTCCTACTATTTTTCTTACTCCCTCTAACCCTATTTTTGGCCCTGGATATACTTTGACATATTCTTTTGGCATTTCTATGTCGAGAAGCTTACAGTTTTTTAATGGTGATAAACCGAAGAGGTTTCCTGCAACTATCGAGAGAAGATTTGGTATTCCCCCCGTCTCAGGGTCGAAAAGTTCTAGTGGAAATGCTACTTTTACAATGCCTTCGTTTTTATTTTCATATTGGAAAACTTTTGCTGCCAGTCTTTTCTTTATCCATTCTGTCTCCGTTGTTACGTCGGTCCACGTTCCTATGCTTTCCTCAAGAGCAATTTGTTCTCCAACTTTAATCGTTGGATAGGTACTTTCAACATAATATGTTGCAATGATGTAATTGTCTGGGTCTATTTCTTCAGGAGTTGCGACAAATGTTGGGTCAACTTTAACATCCAAAACGGTTTACCTCCTTTTTATTCTATTCCACATGGCTCATATGTGGAGTACATTTCTTTTCCTTTAACCAGTTCTTCACCTACTATCCAGCCGAATTCCTCCTTTAAGACCAATACTGCTCCTTGTGGTGGTATTACGCCCTTTTCGGTTATTATAAGATCTATGTACTCAGGAGGAGTAACATCAAAAGACGGATTACGTACCTTTACGTTTGGGTTTTGCTTTAGAAATTCTTCGTCAACAACTTCTAGTGGTGATCTTTCTTCTATTTTTACAAGTTCTCCTATCAT
>JAEOSG010000090.1 GCA_016840485.1 Candidatus Baldrarchaeota archaeon | reverse complement strand
CCAATTACGGCGTCCCCTATAGTTTTTCCTATTTCTACAACTACGTTTGATAGGGTGTTTTCTAACTCCTTTACCCTGCTTGATAATCTTGTTATAGCAACTTTTAGAGCTTCAATATTAGTTTTTATTTCTTCTACAGGTGACATATCTGTACTAACATTTTTATCCTTAGCTAATTCCTGTGTCAATTAAATCACCCAGTGTGTTAAACCTGATATAGATTTGGCTTGCTAGTGTATCTTATATGCCTTATGTATATTGGGCTCTTTGGGTATTTAATGTTATTGCAACTATTACTACTAGTCGATTAATACAGTGTTTAAGCTAATCCTGTTCTTTACGTTTTGGTTCCGATTTTAACTGACTTTTTGGTACAGAAACTTCATTCATTATTTTTTCGGAAACCAGTATAGGTTTCTTTGCTCTAATAGCAAAAGATATAGTGTCACTCGGTCTACCTTCTAATTCTACGTCTTTGCCCTTGACGCTTAGTATCATTTTTGCTAAAAAACGTTTTTCTTTTAGGTCGTGTATCATCACTTGTTTTACTTCCCCCTCGTAGATAGAGAGGACGTTATATGCAAGTGACCATATGTCTACTGGTTGTTCTTCTTTTCCTTCGAGGAAAGATTTAATGGAATTTGCGACTTCTCTGCCTATGATGACAGGTAGTATTCTTTCTTGGTTGTCTTCCAAAAGTAGTGCGGGTACTGGTCCAAAAGGCGTTACTAAGCTAACAACTTCAAATATTTTTACCTCTACAAATTTTTCGGACAAACTAATCAACTCTTATAATGTTGAGTTATGTATAAATTATCATCGTAAAAAGGTTTAGGTTGAAATAAAGACGCTTCAACGAAGTTTGCAGACATTAGGTTAGTAGTTTGCATCTCAGGAGGAAAACCTTATTGAGCTCAAAGAACGTTACAATTACTGTTTTTGGCGGCGTAGAGGAAATTGGCGGCAATAAGATATTGATTGCCGATTCGGGTTACGATGTAAAGATATTTTTAGATTTTGGAAAAAGCTTTGAAATTTCAAGACGATATTATGAAAGTCCTTTTACAAGACCCTCTACAATCCAAGAACTTATTTCCATCGAATCCGTACCTGATATTAGCAATCTCTATACTGTTGCATGTGATATAACTAAGGCAACGCGCGAGGAGAGAGAAAACTGGAAGAACGGAAAATATTCTGAAGAAGAACCTGAGCCACCCGTGGATGCTGTACTTGTTTCACATGCACATTTAGATCACTACGGATATGTTAGCTTACTAAATAGGAAAATCCCGATATATCTTGGTGAATGTGCAGAAAAAATTGTTAAGGCGCGAATGGAAACTTCTACCTTGAATCTAGAAACAAACTACCTTTGTTTAGACTTTAAGACTTTCCATTCAGGTAGCAAAATAAAGATTAACGGTCTTGAAATAGAACCTATACATGTGGATCATAGCATTCCAGGGGCATACGGGTTTTTAGTTTATAGTAGCGAAGGCATGATAGTTTACACAGGAGATTTTAGAATGCATGGTCATGCCTCTCAACTAACCCAGGATTTTAAAGATAGAATATTAGATGAAGGAACACCTGAAATTTTAATTTGCGAAGGAACACATACGGATAAATCAATCATATCCGATGAGAATGAGGTTAGGAGAAAGGTTTCCCAAGTGGCTGAGACCTATGAAGATTTAATAATTGCAGATTTTAATATAACTGATTTTGATCGTTTTAGAACATTTCTAAGGGTAGCAAGAGAAACTATGAGAAAACTTGTGTTAAGTACTAAACAATATTTCATTTTCTCTGCAATGAATGCATGTAAAGGGCTTGAAACACCCTGTTTAGATAAAAGTAACGATATTTTAGTATTAGACCCGCAAAAGAAGCGGTATAGTGTCTGGGAAAGAAAGTTACTAGAGAAAATGAGGAGAAAAGATAGAGTTGTTAATTACGATGAGGTAAGGTCCAAGGGAGAAGAGTATATTTTCTGTACTTCAATAGATTCTATTACTCAAGTAAAGCAGTTAAAACCTCCGGAAGGAAGTCTTTACATTTTGAGCACAAGTGAACCATTTAATGAAGAAAAGGAACTAAGTTTTGAAAAGCTTTTAAATTGGCTTGAATTTTATGGTCTCTCAATGATCCATGTCCACGCCTCGGGACATGCAGGGCCTCTAGAAATCAGGAAGTTTTTAAAGGAAACTAGACCGAAAAAGGTAATTCCCGTACACACAGAAAAACCTATGCAGTTTAAGAGATACTATCGAAAGTGCGTTAAAGATGTCGTTGTTTTAAGACAAGGACATTCATATGTACTTTAGCGTGAAAAATTACAAAATGGAAATGTGTCAACTATCTTTATTAGGTTGAAGTACATGTTATAACATTATATGCAATCTTAATGATTGGTGATTTAAGTTGAAATTAAGACTCTTAAAGAAAGGATTTGTATTATTAACACGTGCAAAACGGAGATTCATAATATTTACCTTGGTTTATTTCGTAGTTTTCTCTTTAACTCTTAATTCTTTAAACTTTGTAGATGCATTCCAGACAAGTGAATTATTGGAAGTCAAGGGTATAGTGTTAAAGCCTAGAACAACTCTTACGGTTGATGATGTTTCAGATCTTGTGGAAATATTGAATGAAAAACAAGGAGTAAGCAGGGCAGTAGTAATATGGTACGTTAGGCTAAGCGATCTTGGAGCAAAAGTTTTTGCAATATCTCCAGATAAAATATGGTGTCTGAGGGAAGTTAACCCGAGCACTATTGAAAAGGGACGGTACATAGCAAGAAGTGGAGAAGCCGTCATAAGTGATGAAAATAAACTTAGATTAGGGACTGATGGCTCTATAAGTTTGGGCTTAGGTAGTAGGATTAAGATCGGTGATATTGAGTTTAACATAGTAGGTTTTTATGATAGAGATGTACTTCCCTCGGATGAGGAAGAATGGATTGTTGCTTGGGAAGAAGATGTAATTGCACTTGCAGATCAGGAAAACTTAAAGAAGTATGTGTATTCGATAGTTGTATTAGTTGAAGGATTCTTCTGGGACGCATGGAAAAGAGTCGATCAATTCGGCTCTGAATTTGAGGAGAGGTATAGTGAAGACTTTTATCCTCCTGAATATTCAACCTATAGTCAGAATGTAGCCAGATTTCAACCTAAGATTCTCATGTTAATTTATGCGGTGATTGGTGCTGTTGTAGTCGGAGTTCTTTTCACGTTTCTTAATGTTAGATGGAGAAAACGAACTTTAGCAATTCTTAGAGCGGTGGGGTGGAGCGGTAGCGACCTAGGAACATTAGTAATATCTGAAAATTTAGGTTCACTTATATTAGGATTCCTAATAGCACTATTTCTCCTGGTTTCTTATAGAACTCTGGTGGGTTTCATATTTATACCATTGGGACCATTAACAGTGGTTTTATCCTTTTTTGTTGTGTTGCTTTCGCAAGTTCCGGGAATGAAAATCGCATTTTCAGGAGTTTTAAAGGTGAAGCCAGTTGAAGCTTTAAGAAAAGTTGAAAGGTAGGTGAATTAAATGGCCTTGCTTGAAGCTCGAAATGTAATAAAAACTTATAGGAAAAACGATGAAGCTATAACAGTTTTAGATAATATTAATTTTTCAGCAAATGAAGGTGATTTTATATTCATTGTTGGGCCACGTGGACAGGGGAAAACGACTTTAATTAACGTTTTAAGCGGTTTAGATAAGCCTGATAGCGGACTAATAATATTTGAAAACGAAACTCTTACCGATAAGGATGAAGAATATTTGGCAAAAATAAGAAGAGAGAAGATGGGACTTATTTTTCAAGATGTTCATCTTATTCCGTCTTTTACCGCTGTTGAAAACGTTGAATCGCCTTTATATCCATCGGAGTTTTCGGAAAAAGAAATTCGTGAAAAAAGTCTGCAGCTACTTGAAAAACTGGGCTTAAAATACCGTGTTGAACATTTTCCAGAGGAGCTTAGTGATGGAGAACGCCGTGCAGTTGCAATAGCTAGAGCCTTAATAAACGAGCCTAAAATAGTATTTGCTGACGAACCTACAGCCGGTTTAGATGAAGAGTGGGAAAAAAAGGTTATCGACCTTTTAAGAACATATAACTCCGAAAAGAAGGCAACAATCATTTTTATAACAGCTAAAAACACACTTGTGAAGAAGTACAGTAGAAGTGGAGATAAAATCTTTGAAATGAAAAATGGAAAGTTGGTATCACGAAGTAGTTAACGTTCGCTATAATGGGAGTTGAAATATGAAACGTAATTAAATATTCGTGTTTCACCTACTTTCAAGCAATTAAAATTATTGTATAAAAGTGTAGAAATGGTGAAACTAATGATAAAAAGCCTAATATATCCGTTTAGTATATCTGTGCTTTTCTTAATTACTTCTATGTTCGTCTTACCGTATTATTCATATGTTCCTTTTGTAAACTCTGATATCTTTGATAACGATGTAAACTTAAAGATCTCCCCTAGTCTTATCAGGTTCTTAAATGACTATAATGGTGAAAAACGTATACAGGTTATAGTTTTGTTTAAAAGCTACAATGAACTAGAAATGCGAAATAAATACCTTAACAGATTCAATATAGAGGGTTTGGAGGAAATTGAGACATTCCACATAATTCCAGCTGCATTATACTCTGTACCAATCGATGAAGTAAAAAAATTGACATCTTTCCAGGTAGTAAAGAAAATTTATCTTAATGAGAAGTTTCAAGCAATCCCTCCAACTATAGAAGCGCAGTTCATGATTACAAAAATTAATACACCTTATAATAAAACTGTTCCAAAATTTATAAATGCAGATAAACTATGGCCTAACTTCGATGGAAGCGGAATTAAAATAGCTATACTTGACACGGGTGTTAGTACTTCACATCCAGATTTAAAAGGAAAAGTCATTTTAGAGGAAACTTTTGTACTGAAGAAATACAATTTTGATTTCGACGAAAATGCTACTGATTTTCATGGTCATGGAACTCACGTGGCTGGAATAGCAGCGGGAACCGGTGCAGCCTCAAATGGGATATATCGCGGCGTAGCTCCTGGAGCTCAAATTATTAACGCAAAATGTCTTAACATGTTTGGACAAGGAACTACTGCAGCGATATTAAAGGCAATAGATTGGGCGGTATCTGCTGGGGCTGACATAATTAGTATGTCTCTTGGCACAGGTGTTGGCGACCCAAATGACCCAATAAGTATTGCTGCTGAAGCAGCTGTTGAAAAAGGTATCATTGTGGTCGCTGCTGCTGGTAATTCCGGCCCATATTACTCATCTGTAGGTTCCCCCGGAGCCGCCTATGGAGTTATTACTGTTGGTGCATGTGATTGGGAAGGACGAGTTGCTTCTTTCAGTAGTAGAGGTCCTACGTTAACGTGGAGTCCTGAACCAGATGTCTTAGCTCCAGGGGTTGATGTAATTGCGCCTTTGGCTCCGGACTCATACATGCAGAGAGCAGGATTAAAGCTTGGCACAGCTATAAACCGTACTTATATTTCTTTAAGTGGTACTTCTATGGCAACTCCCACTGTTGCTGGTGCAGCAGCTCTTTTGCTTCAGGCATTTCCAGATCTTAAAGGGGAAAATCCGTATGCTATTAGGATCGCTTTGATGGAAACTGCAAAAACTATTGGTCTAGATGAGAATACCCAAGGTGCTGGAATCATAGATGTCTACGAGGCATACCGATTCCTCAACCAAAATCTTAAGGGTTCATCTCTACCAGTTGTTAAGGCTATTCCTACCACTATTCCCCTACAGCCACAAGTAGTTAGGTTTCCTGGAGATGAAATAACCACTACTGTTATTCTTCTAAGTGGAACTAAATGTAACATACACGTTGAAGTTAAAGGAAACATAACGAGTTTCGTTCACCTTGAAAATACTACTTTTAATAATGTTTTCGGTGTTGTTACTTTAAGTGTAAAATTAGGGGTTCCCATCACGGTAGTTCCCGGTAGATATATTGGACAAATTAACTTTGTTAACTCTTCGAGTGATACTTCCGATATCCTAGCAAATATATCTTTAGACGTGAAAATAGAGATTCCGAGAGCTAAGGCACTATTTGATTGGTATCATAATTTTGATTTCTCAGATAGTCCTTGGTCTAATTACTACTTATTTACTACCTTATTAGCTGATATGTTGATTGATTTAGATGTTTCTGAGGGCATTTTAACCTTAGAAAAGCTTGAAGGTTATGATGTTTTGATTTTGCCGGACGTAGAATTGATGTTTACGCCCGATGAGGAATACGCCATTCGAAAATTTGTTGAAAATGGTGGTTCTTTGCTTGTTTTGGGAAGCTTTTATCAAGCGTTTGCTGCAGAGCCATTAAATAGAATCTTAACTCCGTATGGCATTAGTTTTACAAATAGGACCATATCAAAACAGAGCGATCTTGCTATAGTCCAACTTTTAGAGGAAACATTAAACATAACTCAGAAAGATCTTATAGAACATCCCATTACAAACGGTGTGCAAAACATAACTTGGGTTACGGGAGTTGCTTTGGAAACTGAAAATAGGATTGGAGTTAGTAGCATAGCCTATTTAGAAGATAATACAGTAATAGCCGCTGTTAACGAAACCGTAACTAATGGTGGTAGAATTGTTGTTTTTGGATGTGAAAGAAACTTTTACGATGATCTTATGGAAGGAAATCCATCTCACAGCCAATTAGAGAGAAACGTGTTTGAATGGCTTTTGGAAAAGGATAATGACATTTTATTATTGATTGAAAATCACACCTACATGACTGGTTCAACGTTAAGACTGGCTGTCTATGTTCTAAACGAAACAATGGTGGGAAACCTAAGTGTTAGAGTACTTGCACCAAGCAGCAATTTTACAGTGCCGCTAAATAGTGTCGATGAGGGAATTCTTGAGGGATACTTTATTCTTAATGAAGAGAGAACGTATACTTTAGAGGTTATCTACGGAACAGAAATTCTAAAGAGGTGTTTAGTTAGAGTATCTTCAGATATACCCATAGTTACCGAAGTTTCAAATACACTTATTATACAGCATCCATCTGACATAGAGTATCCATCTTGGGTAAAATATGTCGAGGGTATTGATATTTTATGTCGTTTAAACGACTCCATTGAAATCGCAGCAAATATTGTAAGTAATGATAGCAATCTTAACGTTACTCTATATCTTTCCCCTTATCTTCAATTTTCTGACATGTCTCGTCAACCTCTAACTTTCCAAACTATACAGATGACTAAGAAAGGTGATGCTTGGGTTGCAAGATTTGATCCAGATTTAGATAGCTTTTCTGACTTATACGTGTACTACGTTGTTGCAAAAAATACTGAGAATGATACTTTACTAGATATGACAAACGCTACGGGTATGTTTCTTCTAGTTGACATAGAGCCGGAAGTTCTTGTAAACAGCACTGTTGAAGGCCAGACAATAGAGGAGATCAATGAAACAACTAAAGCAATAAGTGTTAGTTTAGGTGATGTTCTTTCCTATAAGATCTATGGTAGCGATGTAGAAGACTCAGACGAAGAATTAGAGGCTTTTGCTCTTATAGTTGATTACGATATCTATGCGATTAGCGGTCTTCCCCTTTTAGTATTTAAGGGAAAATTGACAGAAGACGGTTGGGAGGGTGAAATAAGAATCCCAGAAAATGGTACAGTAGAAACTGTTCTTGGAACTGTTACCCTTCGTGGGCTGTTGGTTCTCTTCTTAATTTTACGGGATAAGGATGGACAGGTAGGGTACCAATACACACTTCTATATATAACCGCTGAAATAATTATACCACCATTTTTAATCCTCACACTTTTCATTATAGCAGTAGTGTCACTTATCATCGTTTTAATCGTAGCTTTTACACTTTATAGGAAAAAGAGGAGAAAGGAGTATCCTCCATTACCAGAGTATTATCCTACGTATCAAATTATGAATTATTGTCCTTATTGCGGCGCTAAACTACCTCTAGGTGCAAGATATTGCCCATTCTGCGGAGCTAAACTTATAGAAAATAAAAAGAGTGAAGATGAATATAGCAGAGAGGATAGTTATTGAAATATCATGCTTATGATCTGATTGTATATTTCTTCCCATTTTTCTCTTGTTAGAAATACTATGGTTACGTCTCTCCTCCTTTTTATTTCATCTGCGAATGGATGACGTAATTTTAGTCCAATAGTCCCTATTACTGGCTTACTGCTATCAAGAGCTCTTCTAACAGCTTCTTTGAATCTTTCAGAGAAAAGCTCCATCTTACCAATTTCATCTATAATTATTACATCTGCACTTTCGATTGCAGAAAGTATAGCTTTTACACCAATGTTTTCTATAGCATCCAGATCTACGCCGTATTTGGAAACTTTATAGGGGCTGAAGATGTTTATATGTGCCATCCACTTCCATTCGCCGGTGGCTAAATCAATTATTTTAAAACCGATTCTTCTACCTTTTTCTCTTACTTCGGGTGTAGAAACACCTCTGACAGTGAATCCTTTCTTAACGAGTTCTTTAATAATCTTTTCGATAAGTGTGCTTTTACCGCTTCGTGGAGGTCCTGTAATAAGGATATTCACCTTTTTTAACTCTTTCAACATTCTCCCTCTGCCATGGCATCTTTATAGTAAACTTTGTTTTTTAAGCTAAAGTGAGTTTCTTCTAATCTTAACATATTCTTTTTCTCTTTTTAATTCATTTAATGAGATATTTCGGTGTTACTGTAGCTTATTTAGGACGTTACGATATACTATTTCTATTTTTTCCAAAATATTCCTCCAATCTTTATGTTTCTTGATATATTCTCGTGATTTAAGACCCATTCTTCTTCTCACGTCTTCATTTTCTAACAGAAAAGTAATAGCTTCCACTAATTCTCCTACCGAACATGGCCTAACAAGAATACCTCTACCGTCAGAAAGTAAGTACGGTATTTCTCCAACCGTTGTCGAGATTACCGGGATCCCGCAGGACATAGCCTCCAGCACCGCGAGAGGAGAACCCTCAGCTATTGATGGAAGAACAAAAATTTCGGCCCCTCTAAATATGTCTATAAGTTCGTTCCCTAAGACATTTCCGGTAAATATCACGTTTTGCGTTGCTATTCTTTTTAATTGGTTTCTTTCAGGTCCGTCTCCAACAATTATTAACTTTATTTTTGGAAATCTTGATTCGATCACCCTAAATGCAGCAATTAAATATTTTAATCCTTTCACGGGATCAAGACGACCAACAAACAAAATGTATCTATACCCAAGTCTTGTTTTAAATAATGAGTTACCTGGAGAGAATCTTCTTGAATCCACACCATTGGGAATATAAACTACCTTGTCCGGATCATAAAGCCCTATTTCCATTAAAGTTTTACGATAGAATTCGCCAACCGCAATGATGCGGCTTGACTTCTCTAAAATGTATTTAGCCCAAATATTAATGGCAACATTTTTCCATAATGTATTAATCACTTTGTTGAGATGTAAGTAACGTTCAGGTTCAAGATGAGTTGAAGAAATGATCGGAATATCTATATTTCTTAGGAGGAATGGAAGCATGGTAAAACCGAAATGCTGTATATGAATTAGGTCAAATTCCTTTTCTTTCAAGAAATTTAACAACAAGTGATAGGAATTTAACGGATTTATAAAAAAGGATTCATAAACACTTTTCACACACCGGACATCAAAAACGGGAATTTGCCCATAATATCTAATTCTATTATTTTTCCCATGACCAGTAACAATCCATACCTTGTAACCCTTTTCTACCAATCTCTTAGCTAACTCCTCGGTATGTCTCGTTACGCCTCCGATTACGGGATAAAACGTTGAAATTATACAGATTCTCAAGTTAATCACCGTAAAGTTTTAAGATATCTCTAAACGTGTTTTTGCGTACAAGCAAGTTAAATTTCGACAGCTATTTTAAAGGCTGCTGTTATTGCATGTCTAACCCTTTGAGGCTTTATGCAGTCTCCTACCGCATATACGTTTTTGAAAACACTTTTAAGTTCCTCGTATAGTTTGTTTCTTGGCATTGCACCTACCGCTAGGACTACAGTATCAGCCGGGAATCTTTTTTCATGTTCATCACATTTAGTGACTACGCAGTTCCTTTCTATAGCTATAGCTTTAATATTTGTAAATATCTTTACATTTTTTGCTTGTAGTCTTTTTAGTAGGGGCCACCTCGTTGTTCTTTCCATATCTAATCCTACTTTACTAAGCATCTCTATCACAGTTACATCTTTACCCTTCTCAGACAAGTAGTCCGCAGTTTCGAGTCCTACGCCACCACCTCCGATTATAACAATCTTATTACCATATGTTGGTTTACCAGACAATACATCATGTGCCGTAATAACATTTTCTTGATAAACACCGGGTATATCGGGTATTAGCGGTTCAGCACCCGTAGCGACGATTACTACGTCACATGTTAACTTTCTAATCATATCAAATGTTATCTCGGTGTTAAATTTTATTTTTACATTTAATTTTCTTAGCATAGTTTCATAGTATTTAATGAGTTCCATAAGTTCTTCTTTGTGCGGC
Source organism: Candidatus Baldrarchaeota archaeon (assembly GCA_016840485.1). GTDB lineage: Archaea > Asgardarchaeota > Baldrarchaeia > Baldrarchaeales > DXJG01 > DXJG01. The sequence goes on along the minus strand of JAEOSG010000090.1, from coordinate 459 downwards.
GGGATGGCAGCAAGCCTGAATTGTCCTCCTAAATCCCCAGTTTTTTCACATAATGTAACATTATGTCCCCTGAGTGCTGTGATCAATGCTGCTTCGAGCCCTGCAGGACCCCCTCCAATAACAAGAATACTCTTACTTTTCCCTGCTCTCTTAATCTCATATTCACTTTCTTTCCCTGCCCTCGGATTAACGGTACACTCAACTGGGCTACCTGAGAAAAGAGTTTCTAAACAGTGTCCACAAGCAATGCAAGGTCTTATTTCACTATACCGTCCTTCATACGCTTTTCGCGGCCACTCTGGATCAACTATTAGTGGCCTTCCTATGGCAACAAAATCTGTTTTTCCTTCTTTTATTACTTTATTGGCGAGTTGAGGGTATTTTATTCTGTTGCTTGCGATTACAGGTATATTTACAACTTTTTTAATGGCTTCTGCAAGGTGTATAAATCCTCCTGGG
>JAEOSG010000089.1 GCA_016840485.1 Candidatus Baldrarchaeota archaeon | reverse complement strand
ACCACCTGAACTTCGCCATGTTAAAATTTCAAACTGCGGTAAAATATGCGGGTGTTTTGAATGAAAGCAGAATACGTTCTTTCAATTGATATAGGAACCACTGGTTGCAAAACTGTTTTAGCTGATGTTAACGGTAATATTGTTGCCAAAGCATTTAAAGAATACGTAACGTACACTCCTAAGCCTGGATATTCTGAACAGGACCCCAAAGATTGGTGGGAAGCGGTAGTAGAAACAATAAAATCTGTCATTTCTCAAAGTAAGGTTGATCCTAAAGAAGATATCATTGGTTTAGGTTTTTCAGGAACCTTAGGCGGGGTACTGCCAATCGATAAAAACGGAAATCTGCTAATGGAGAGGGTTATACATTACTCTGATATGAGGGCGATAGATCAATGTGAATTTTTGCGAAAAGTTCTTGGAGAAGAATTTTTATATAATACAACTGGGAATCCATTGCTTCCAATACCTTCTCTTGTTAAATGGCTTTGGATTAAAGATAATAAACCTGAAGTGTTTGAGAAAACCTACAAGTTTCTTCACCCTAAAGACTACATGGTGTTTAAAACAACTGGAGAAATATCCACGGATTATGTTGTTGCTTCTTCAACAATGGCTTTTGACCTAGTTAAAAGATGTTGGTCGGAAGAGATTCTTGAAACCGTTAAAATACCTGTTGATAAGCTACCAATGCCGCAATACTCTATGGAAATAGCCGGAGAACTTAAAGACAACATTGCCAAGGAGCTTGGATTAAGGGCTGGGCTACCTGTAATTGTTGGTTCCGGTGATACTGGTGCTTTACTTGTTGGCGCAGGTGTTATAAAAAATAGATATGCGGTTTGCTATCTTGGTTCCGCTGCTGAAATAGATTTAGCATCTAACAAACCGTTTCTTGATCCCAAGATGAGAGTTCCAATAAGGTGTCATGCAATTCCTGACATGTGGTTTGGATCTGCAACTTCTTTAACAGCCGGCATTGCATTAAAATGGTTCAGAAACGAGTTCTGCGAACTTGAGATGATGTTTGAGAAGAAATTTGGTGTAGATGCTTATAAACTGCTTGATAAGCAAGCTGAGAAAGTTCCTATAGGTTCTAGAGGCTTAATTTTCCTTCCATACTTGCTTGGAGAAAGATCTCCAATTAGTGACCCCAAAGCAAGGGGAGCATTCATTGGCATTAGTTTATCTAATAAACGTGAGGATTTCTTTAGAGCTATGCTTGAAGGAATTTCCTTTACGCTTCGACATAATTTGGAGACGTATCGTGAAATGAACATGGCTCCGATTGATTTGAGAATGTGTGGCGGTGGGGCGAAAAGTAGTTTATGGAGGAAAATTATTGTAAATGTTTTAGGTATGGAGTGTAAATTGTTGGAGAACCCTGGTGAAACAACCGCCGTAGGGATAGCAGCTTGCATACTTACTGGAGTAAAGATTTACGATAATATTGAGAAAGCTGTTGAAAATTTTGTTAAGATTAAGGGAGTAGAAAAACCTGTGTTTGAAGAGTATGAAAAGTACGATAAGCTTTTTAAAATATATTTGAAATGTTATCCAGCACTTAGAGAGATCATGCATGCTCTTTATGATATTTCGAGAAAATAGGAGATCTATACTATGACGCAGAATTTGTATCCTCAAAAGGTAATTTTTGTCGACTTGGAGAAGTGTATCGGTTGTAAAGCCTGCGAATTAGCTTGTTCAACAGCTCATTCCTCATCAAAAGACCTAGTTGAAGCTTCTTTCGAAATTATAAAACCTAAAGCTAGGATATTTGTAGAACATCATCTGGGGCCATTTGTTGTATGGTGTAGGCATTGTGAAGACCCTTTATGTATGGAAGCATGCCCCTATGACGCTATGACGAAAAATGAATATGGTATTGTTGTTGTGCTTGAGGATAAATGCATAGCATGCGGTTTTTGTGCTACTGCATGTCCATTTGGAGCAATAATGATAGATGAAGAAAGAAAGATAGCAGTAAAGTGCGACTTATGTACTGAAAGACTAAAGAAAGAGGAAGTACCAGCCTGTGTTGAAGCTTGTCCAACAGAGGCCATTCAATACATTGAGCGTAACGATATATCAAAGAATTTGAGAGAAAAGACTTTTGAAAGACGATTTTCAACTCGCTTACTAAAATAGACCAGTTGATGCTACTTTATCTGGACTTCAAATAAAAATAAGGTATGGTTTTGCTGTCAAGCCTCTTTTATTTTTTCTTCGATTGGAACGTATTCGAGATCAAAGCCAAAGTGTTTTGGTGCTAGTACTTCTAGGGCTTCCTTGGTTCTAAGTATGTCAGGGGCTTTTATACCTATTACAGCGAGTACATCGCCTTCAGCAATGTCCGTATTTGTCACAGGTTCCTTTTTGTTGAGATCTAATGTTGATATGAGATCTGGACTTGTAACAAATGGTTCACCGTTTTTCCACGTTATGTGGTTTTCGTTTTTGAACCAGATTTTAAATTCATGTCCTTTGAATTCATCTATTCCTTCAAGTACTGTTTCACCGTAGGTGAACCCTCCTTTACTTTCCCACGTTTTCTTCGTGACCTTTCCTTTGAAAAGAAGCCAGCCTTTTGTAATGTCAAGTACGACTTTTACAACGTCTTTTCCTTGTTCCTTTGCTTCTCTAATAGCTTTTCCAATTTCTAAACATTTGGAAACGGTGTTTGGAACAATTACCTCTTTCATATCCTTTCCTTTCATGGGGTAGCCAGCATTACCAATTTTTCCAAAGGAAGCAACACTTAACCATCTTGTGATAACCTCTGTTCTAGTGTAGTTTACTGATTCTTTAATAATCACTATTTCACCGAATTCATTACAAGTAACTATTGGGACATCTGGTTTACCTTTAAGGCAGGGGGTAATCATTTCTAGTTCTGGAATAGCTCTTCCAGCATAGTCTCCATCAACTAGTGGTATTCCTAAGCCCATTGCAGCGTGCATAGCCGCTGCAGTATTTCCTCCTCCAAGTTCTAGGGGAACTAGCGCTTTTATTGGTGCACCAAGAATTTTCTCTAATTCTTTGGTTGCAATTATTAATTCTTTGTTCACTGCTTTGGCAGGTAGCTTCTTTTTCTCTTCAGGTATTTCTATTAAATGTGTTATCGTACCAGCGTAGTAAACACTGCACGTCCAAGTTTCATCATCAACATCTTTTGGATCTATTAACTTTAGCTCTCGATCTTCTTTTATGTCCTCGGATATGTAGTCTACTCCCTCTCTAAACGGTCCTCCTCCACCAGTACCCAGTAAAGTACATCCCCTTAATATATCCTTTAAATTTTCCTCTCCTTTTACAATTTTTTCTTCAACCACTTTAAAATCCCCCTCTATCCTAAGCATTTGAAATATTATATTTTGCATCAAAAAGTGTGAATAATGGAGTTTATTTTAGGAGAAGATTATATGATGTTAAGTGCTTTGAGGGCGTTTTTTATTTTTTGCTTTGCTTCCTCGCTGGCTTCTGGGATTAGAGGACGTCTTGGAAATCCAACGTCACATCCCCTTATCTTCAGCGCTTCATATAGTGCGGTTATTCTGGGTTGTCTAAAGGCTGATTCGACGTTTATTATTTTTTGCTGAATTTCCAATGCTTCTCTAAGTTTCTTTTGAACTACATTTTCGTAAATCTTAGCATATAGTTCTGGTAATGCGTTTGCAATTGACGGGACAGCTCCATGAGCCCCAACAATAAATCCTAATGTTGCAAGAGTACTGTTGGCGTATAAAAAGACGAAATTCTTTTTAACCTCTTTACAGTGCTTGATACATTCATATAGTTGTGCTAGGTTTGCTGCTGTTTCTTTAATGCCAATTATTCCATCTATTTTAGCTAATTCAGCTGCTTGTTGTGGAGTTATATTAAATCCGCAAACAGATGGATTATTGTATATAAATATTGGTACATCAACCTTTTCTGCTACAATTGAATAGTGTTCCTTTAATTCCTCAAATTTTGGTGGAAGATAGTAGGATGGAACTATTGAAATAGCATCAGCATCACTGTCTTGTGCATGTTTTGCTAACTCTACGCAGTCTCTTGTTGCAGTTGAACCTACATGTACTATTATGGGTATTCTTCCATTTGCTTGATCGATGATGATTTCAGCAGCCCTTTTTCTTTCTTCGATTCGCATGTATGGTCCCATACCAACACTGCCAAGTGCCCAAAAACCGTGAACGCCGTGTTCTATTAGGAAATCTACACAGTTTCTAATACCTTCTTCGTAAAGATCTCCATCTTTCGTGAAAGAGGTTAACATTGGTGGTATAATTCCTTGAAAACTTTTATTTCTGCTCATTTTTTATCGCTCCAAACAAGTTTTAATATATAGTTACTGGTATCCACCATAGAGACATTATCTATATATTTGTAGTGTATAATTAACTTGTGAAAATTACATTCAGAAGCAATTGCGGTATATAACGTTGTAAAATTTCCAATACTAGCACTAAAACAGTTAAGAAGACATCTATTAAAAACAGATTTAGTCATTACTCATACCAACAAATGGGTGTAAAGAATGCACAATGACAGGATTTCTGCTGTGACTTTTGATGTATTTGGTACTCTCATCGGATTTAAGGATACATTTGACGTTAAAAAATGTTATAGAGCATCATATGAAGTTTTTATTTCTAAAGGGCTAAATTTAGGGCCCTTTGATAATTTTTATAAGGTTTGTCTCTTAGAGTGGTCTAAGGTTCTTGAGAAAAGATTTTCAAGCGGAAAAGATACTAGAAGAGAAATTTTTTATTTTTACGTTCTTAAAAACTTTGGATACGATTTCAACCCTAATAGTTCAATTATTTTAGAAGCCACAAAAGCTTTCTACAAAGTTTTTTCTTCAGAAATTAAGTTTTCAACAGAAATCTTAGAAAAAATAAGTAAACTAAGGGAAAAGGTAAAAATAGGTATTGTTTCTGACTTTGTTTACCCACCCTCCCTAAGAGAAATTCTTAGAAAAACTGGGTTAGAAACGGTTGTTGATTGCATCGCTATATCTTCTGAGGTAGGTTGGGCTAAACCTTCACCTCAAATATTTAATGTTGCTTTAAAATGTTTAGGTGTTGATCCTAGCTGCGCTATTCATGTTGGAGACAGATTAGATTCTGACATTTATGGAGCTAAAAAACTTGGAATGAAAACCATATGGATAAAAAAATCTGTACATCCTGATGAACCATTGGACCAAATAAGACTTCAAGCTAAGCCAGATTTTGAAGTAAATAGTATCGATGAAGCTTTTTCGATACTATTTAAAATTGTATAAGGTACAAGTCCTCCAAAATGAAGAAAATGGTGATTCTAATGGGAGAACAGTATAAAATATACATTTCCTCAAGGTCGTTTGGCATTTATACCGAAGAAGCCATAAAACTTTTGAAAAGTATTGGCAGAGTCGAAAGAAACACTATGGAAAGACCGTTAACCGAGGAAGAGTTAAAACAGGTAATTAGAGATGTAGATGCGTTAATTGTCGGAATAGACCGTATTACAGATGACGTCCTCAAACATGCTAATAGGTTAAAGGTTATTGCAAATCATGGAGTGGGATTTGATAATATAGATTTAGAAGCTGCCACTAAGAGGGGGATACCTGTCGTCTATTCTCCTCATGCAAATGCTGACTCCGTTGCAGACTTCACTTTAGGTTTAATTATCGCACTTCTACGTAAAATAGTTGATGCACATCTTGCTACAAAATCAGGTAAATTTAGATTAAAGAAGTTTCTCGGCGTGGAGCTTTGCAACAAAGTTATAGGTATTATAGGTTTTGGGCAAATAGGTTCTAGAGTTGCTCAAAGAGCTCTTAGCTTCGGGATGAAAGTAATTACATACGACCCCTACGTAAAAGAAGAAGTTTTAGCCAAATTTAATGCTAGAAAAGTTTCGCTTGAAGAACTTTTAAAAACATCAGACATCGTCACCATACATGTTCCCCTCACTGAGAAAACAAGAAATCTAATTGGGGAAAAGGAACTAAAACTTATGAAAAGTAGTGCAGTCCTCATAAATACTGCTAGAGGAGGAATTGTAAACGAAAATGATTTATACAAGGCTTTGAAAGAAGGGTGGATTACCGGGGCAGCAATAGATGTGTACGAAAAGGAGCCGCCAAGCAAAGATAATCCTTTGTTTAAATTAGATAATATCATCGTCACACCTCATATCGCCTTTTTCACAAAAGAAGCTGTGCGTAGAATGGATATGATGATTGCTCAAGACGTAGTTAATGTTCTCCAAGGTAAAAAACCAAAGAATATAGCTAATCCAGAAGTTTTAAAATAAAATATAGCGTGAGCTAAGATTTCGCTTTACGCTCCTTGCATTAAAAGTGCTCAAATTTAAATTACTCAGATGAGGGAAAATTGCTGTAGGTTTTTCTTGAGTTCTTGGAATTCTTCCTCAGTTAATGGTCTTAATGGAGATGAGGGAATCCCTGCATTTATTCCACGAAGTTTCAAGGCTGCCTTGTAAGCTGCAATTTCCGATACTTTCTTTAGGATGCGTTTTATATCGTTGATTTTGGATTGTAGTTGTTTGGCTTTTTCAAGATCTCCTCTTTTTACCGAGTTGTAAAGGTCAACAGCTAACTCGGGGAAGAGGTTACTTATTCCAGATATGTGAGCTTGGGCTCCGATAACAAAAGCTACGAACATCATGGAATCTCCTGCAGCAGCAATAACATACTTGTCTCCAAATTTATGGACATATTCGTGAAGCTGCTCTACATTGTAACTTGTATCCTTTAGTCCAACTATTTGCGGGACTTCTCTTGCTATTTTTTCGAACATATTTGGGTCAATGTTGTATCCTTGTCTCCCAGCATTATTGTATATGAATAGTGGAATATCAACAGCTTCTCCTATAGCTTTATAATGTTTTATTAATCCTTTAAGATCCGGTTTATAGAAAAATGGACCTATGGCGCTTATGGCATCAGCACCTATATCTGCTGCGTGTTTTGCTAGTTCTATGGTTGTTTTTGTGTTTGGTGTTCCAACGTGCGCTATTACAGGCACTTTTCCCCTTGCATGTTCAACAGCTATTTCAATCGCTCTTTTCCTGGTTTCTAATGGAAGTTTCATACCTTCGCCGAGAGTACCTGTAACAAAAAATCCCTTAATGCCATGTTTTATTTGGAAATTAACTAACTTTTTGAATTCTTCTTCAATTACTTCCTCGTCGTTAGTTAATGGTGTTATAAGAGCAGTTATTACCCCCTTAATTTCAATACTTGATATCACTCTATCCACCACCCCTTTCGACATGTCAAATGTCACCAACTTACCTAATATTTTAACAATTCTAAGCCAAGGAACTTAAGTTAAATTTCATTTAATTTAAAAATTCATTCAGGTATATTTTACATCACTCGAATTAAGTAGCTGATTTTCTTGCCTTTTTGCCTATTTCATCTTTGAAACACCAGATTCCTCCACCAATATCTAAAAGAACTATGCTTAGTTTACTAGCCAGTTTGTCACTTATTAAAACATCGCTCTCTTTTTCCGAAATAACTAAATCACTAGATACCTCACTTGAAGATCTATCCTCAGTCATTACTTGAACAGTTACAGCGTTTTTGATATGAATGAGTTTAATTTCAGTACTACCAGCCATGGTATATGTTTCAATTGATGTCTCCTTAGGAAATTTCGGATAATACCCTAGTTCTTTTGCAATTTTGCTATCGACAAGAATTTCCGGACTTTCGGTTTCATAGCCAGAATTAACTAATCCATTTACTATAACCTCATTATTTTTAATCTTGCTTCTTATTTTTAGTTTTAGCCATACAACCATATTTCTTCTCCCACAATCTGAATTGAATTAACCTACCAATTCTACCTTTGATTTTATGTTTGGTCAATCTGCCAATCCGTTTCATAAACATCTCCAACATTAACGTCATGTAGCAATATTTAAACTTATATTTCCAAACTAAATTGTCTTAACTACCATATGTTCGTAACAGTTAGCGTTAATCGAGTAACATACCATGAACTGGTGAATGTCGTGACGCATTCTGTTGATTTTGCTATTCTTGCAGGCGGTAAATCTTCTCGACTAGGAAGGGATAAAGGATTATTGGATATTTGCGGAAAACCTATGTTTATTTGGGTTTTAGAAGCCTGTAGGCCCTATGCAAACAAAATTTTAATCGTTACTAGTAGCATTGAACAGAAAAAAGACTATGAAGAACGTTTAAACCATTTTAACGTTGAAAATGTTAAGGTTGTTGTCGACGAGGAAAGTAAGGTTAGATCCCCGCTTATTGGTGCTAAAACTGCCTTTAGAAATGCGGAGTCTAAGTACACTTTTCTTCTTTCGTGTGACATTCCGCTTGTAGACAGCAATGTTCTCCAACTACTAATTTCTATCTCTAAAGGTTATGATGCTGTTGTTCCTAGGTGGCCTAACGGATATATAGAACCTTTACATTCAATTTATAGAACCGATAAGGCTTTAACTGCTGCAGAATCCTCTCTAGCTAGTCAGAGATATGATATGAGATCCATGCTTGAAAAATTGGATAAAATTCTTTACATTTCCATTCTTATAATTAAGAAATTTGATCCTCATCTCCACACTTTTTTAAACGTAAATAAAAAGGAAGACCTAAAAAGAGCAGAAAGAATTTTGAAGACTCGTTGCCGATAAAGTTACAATATTAAATTTTTATAGTAGTTATTTGCTAATTTTGTATTGATATATTTTTTGGTAGTTTGGTGTGGAGGGCTTCTTCGTGGATTATAAAGAAGTTTTTCTTGGAGCTGGAAGTGCTTTACGTGGCTCCGGGGCTTTATATATTTTCTCATACCTGAAAAGTGGGTTGCTATGCCAACCTACATTTCACCTGAAGCTTATGTTCTTAAAGTTGTTGGCGACTACGCTTGGATTATGGTAGGCAACGTATCTATGTTTTTAATACCACTTGAAGATGATGTAAAAAAGCTAAGGAGAAAAGTTACCTTGAACTAAAGGTAAAAGTTGATGACAGACGACACTATAAGAGTGTAGATGAATGGATTGAAAAGGAAAGAAGAAAAATAGAGAAAAAGGAAACAAAAGAGTTAAAAGAAATCGGTTAACATGGTGATATCTGAAGATATTGTAAAGGGTAAGGCTACAGAATACATGATTAATAAATATAAAGAGCAACAAAACTATTTTTCAATAATTAAGAGAGATTTGTGGCCTCTCGTCAGAGCAGTCATACCATTGTTCCCAACGGAAATCGTTGGCATCGATATGATAGCCAAGGTTGGCCGATGCAATGGTTAACTGGAAGCCCCAAAGCTAAAGCAAAATATCTACTAAATTACTTTATTTTACCTTAATTTTATCTGATTTTTATGGGTTTTGAAATCTGTGTTTTTCTCGGTATTTCATGGGTATTATGAAAAACTAAATATGTATTGACGTGAAATGTAACAAAATGTTTTGCTGTGGCTGGTGATTAAAGATGGACGATGTTGTTAATGTTATTGATAGTTTCTCGACATTTTTGGAACTTAAAGGTTATAGTTCTGAAACCATTAAGCAGTATTGTTACGATATTAAATTGTTTTTGCGTCATACTGGGAAAAAACCTTGGGAAATTGAAAAGAGAGATATTATGAGCTTTCTTGTTCATTTAAAGAAAGAACATAATTATAGGAATACAACTCTTTACCGTAAGTTAGCATGTTTAAAGACCTTTTACCGTTTCCTTGTAGATAACGGCTATGTTGATGAAAACGTTGTTGATAAGGTTGATAGGCCCAAATTGCCGAAGCGGTTACCCACGGCTCTAACCAAAGAAGAAGTGGAAAAACTGCTGGAAGCTGCTGAAAACGATAGAGATAAACTTATCGTCAGAACTCTTTATTCAACAGGTGTTAGGGTAAGCGAACTATGTAACCTAAAGTGGGATGATATTGATCTAAATAGTGGGGAAGTTCGCGTCAGAGGTAAAGGGAATAAGGAAAGAATAGTTTTGATGGATGCTGAAACACTTAATCTCCTTAAAAAATACAGAGAAAAATATAACTCAAGCGAAAAGGTCTTTCCGGTATCTCCTCGGACCGTTCAAAGAATCATAAAGAAACTTGCGGAGAAGGCTGGAATCAGAAAGAAATGCACTCCTCATGCTTTGAGACACTCGTTGGCAACACATCTTTTGGAGAGGGGAGTTAATATACGTATTATTCAGGAGTTGCTGGGTCATAGTAGTTTAAGTACTACTCAAATATACACCCATGTCTCTCGAACTCTACTTAAACAGGAGTACTCTAAGCTATTCGAACTTCCAAAGTAATTATTTCTTCATTTTACAGCATTTCCATTTGAACTATTTTTCCATGCAGCTAGCGACGTGATTTCATTCGTTGAACCGCTTAGAGGAAGCCCTACTATTATGTTTATTCCTTTATTGACAAGTTTATTTAAGCTCTGTTTTAGTCCGTTTCCCTCTCCGTATATCACAAATTTTTTCATAACCTCTATAAAGATTCTTTTAGTTTTACTTGGAAGATTCTCAATTTGTCCTTTTTGTAATTGTTCTTCTAGATTTTTCAGATCTATGTTGGCTGACATAAGCGTATTTCTAGCATATTCTCTTCTTAGAACATATCTCCATGTCTTTTTGATCAATTCTTCTTCTTTTAAGGTGGTTGAAAAAGGTATATAGCAGGCTGTCTTACTGTTTCCTACGGTTTTTGAAATGTACTTAATTTCAGCGTCAATATTATTTGAAAATAGCAAGAATGGTTTAAAATCGAACTTTTCAGCTAGTTTCACTGCTGTTTTTAAAATCTTCTCTGTACCGATAAAAACATCCGTTTTTGTGTCGATTCTTGAAGCTATGTATTCTCCAAGCGATATTAATGTTCTACTTGCATTTCTACGTTTTTCATCTTCTGAGAGATAGGCTGGATTTCCTGCAACTATGTTTAAACCTGATATATCTGCGTAAGATGAAATGATGTCTAAAAGTTTATTTATGGTTGCTTTGCCGGTTTTACTGTTGACATCAAAGTTTCTAGACCTTGAAGCAATTGTCATTATAATTTTA
>JAEOSG010000088.1 GCA_016840485.1 Candidatus Baldrarchaeota archaeon | reverse complement strand
GCATCTATGGCATTTTGAAGAAGTGTTCTTGGGATCGATATACACAACAGGTATACCTTCCAAGTTTGCTTTGTATTCGATGTATTGCTGTAGCTTTCGAAAGCTCCAGGTATGCAACCTTCTGTTGAGTTTGGCGTAACTATTCATGTTCTTTCTAACTCCACTAAGCTTTTCCATGGTTATTACTGGTTTTTCAAACTGCTTAGCGTAAGCAACAATTTCGTTAGCTACCACATGTATCAACTGATTTACTATTCTCTTCTCCCTGCGACCAATCTTCTTAACCAAATCCAGTCTCTTCTTTCTCTGTAAGTTTCTTCGGATATGAGCATATTTCCCTCTGATTTCTCTTATCCTTGTTCCGCTCCAGAACTGTCCCTTCATTGGCTTAGAATTCTGTTTTGAAATAGCAATGGCGGTAGCAATATTCCACTCTCCTGAATCTACACCAACAACAGTTTCTGGCTCGTGAAATTCAACTTCCTTCTTAAGCACGAAATGTGCGTACCATTCTCCGTTTCGTTTAACCATTTCAACTGTGCAGAACTGCCATTTACCTTGCAGAGCCTCTTCTATGAACTTCTGCTGTTTCTTTCCAAACTTGATTGGTAGCGAAATCCTCGTTCTTCTGTTTAAGCTTAGAGTAAGCCAATATGGTGTTAGCTTATTTGTTGTCTTGGCAAAGCTGTAGCAGCGTCTGTCAAAACGGATTGAAATTCTCCTCAACTTCGGTTTTTCTTTTTTCTTTTCGTTGAAGCTCTTCAGAATCTCTACCGCCTTGTCCCTTGCTGTCTGAATCAAAGCTGTGTTGAGGTTGAACCGTTGCTTTGCTTTCTCATAACAGTTTCTGTGTAGAAAGGTCTTTGACGTTAAGTTAAAGCTCAGATACTAATTCACGAGCTCAAAATATTCTTCTAAGCACTTGTTTAACACTAAAACCTTTCTCTTATTCGGTCTGAAAACTTTTCCTACCATTGTTACCTGAACTTCTTTTTTCATGGGAACATCCTCAAGGTTTAGTTATGTTTCAACTATTTAAAATCTCCTAGGCAGACCTATGATTCATCCACCGGTTAAAACCAGTGGTCTTCTTGCAGCAAAATTCTATAAGGCAATCTTATTTGGAGATGAAAAATTTCCATTTTTGGTTTTAAAATGTATACAACTTTAAATTTGAAAATAAATAATTTGTTGTATAAAATTTCTAAATATAGTTACGATTTACGAGATTAATGAATTGATACAGTGTTTTATTCTCTCCATGCTTCCATACCACAGTTTTCACAGAAAATTCTCTTAATTATTTTTCCAGATTTCCAATATACTTCTACTGTTAGTGGATGGCCGCAATTTCCACAAAGGGTTCCCTTTGATACTTTTCTTTCGATTAAAATGAAATCTCCTTTCGCCACTAATCCCCCCAGTCAACATGAACAATTATTAATTTGTGGTATTTTTATATACAAAAATATTTTTATCGCTAACTGAGTTCTTGAAGGAAATAATTTAGGCTTACCTAAACAATTCAAAATTATTTGTTCTTGAAACACTGTAAATAAACTTATAACCAAAATTATTGCTTTAAAGCGATAATTGGCAAATAAAATAAAAGAATAGAACTAAGTTAGGTAAACAGGAGATTTTGAGTTAAAAACAAGATTAACTTACTCTTCTTAGTGTTATGTCTATTGTTGAGACAGTTCTCTTGTTTTGTTCCTCCCCTACTTCTTCACTTCCTATCTTTACTTCCTTTACTTCAACCATTTCCGGTAAGAATCTTTGCCGAACGATTTCCGCTACGTCTACAGCTTTACTTATTGCTCTTCCTCTAGCTTTTATTACTACTTCATTTGCTCCGCTATTAAATTGCATTACAACTGCTAGAACATAGTTCATTGGGGGTTTTTTACCTACTAATATTACGTTTTCTTCTCTTTTTGCTTGTGCCAACTAGAGACACCTCCAATTGTTGTGTTTGTCATTGTTTAAGTAATGTATAGAGGAAACACATGTATTATGACAAACCTGTTGTAACTATTAATTATTGCACCAGTGAGTAATATATTTTTCCTATATGCAAGATAAATGACTTTCCTCTCCTAATTTTACATAAGATTCCGGTAATGTTGAAGGTCAAGTTACTAGGTATTTTACTGAAATTAGGTGTCTAGATGGAAGTTTAACGCTTTTAGACCTGTCTATTTATTCTAAGTTATATTATTAGCGATAATACTTTAGTATAACCATGATATAGAAAGCTTTTGACGTTAAATATTTTTAAATTAATATTTTGAGTTTCTCTATGTAGCTTTTGCTATTAAGAGAGAAATTGATGTGAATAGTATTTTAACGTTTTAATTTGCGTGGTATTGTAAACGTAAACAATTTATCTTGATATTGGGGGTGTAAAGTTAACAACGCTTATAAGTTTTGTAACTGTTTTATCCATACTCATAAATAGCAAGTCTCTGTACGTGGAGTGAAGGTGAGGTTAATGATACCGAGAACGGAAATACTTAGGTTGGCTAAAGAAGGGAAAATTGTTTTTTCCAAGGGGAAATCTGAAAGTGTTAATTTATCAAAAGAGCAGGTTAAGGAGTTGTTTTTAAGACTTAAGAAGAAAAAGGCTAAACTTTCGCTATACAGATACTTGGTGAACTATCCGAATTCTCCTGCTCAAAAATATAGGATTGGATATAGTTTACAGGGAAGTTTGGAAGGGAAAAGATACAGTTTGGAGTTTAAAATTGAACGTGGGAAAATTGTTATATATTCAGTATCAAGGGTTTGAATTATTTGTAACTTTCTTTTAATTTATTAGAGAGAAGTTAAACAATTGTTGCAATATATTTAAAATTCCTAGAAATTTTAATTGATATGGGGAAATTCATGAAAAATGTGAAAGTATTGTTGAGTACGGTTTTCCTACTCTTGTGGTTGGTTTTAGTAGTTAATCTTCCGACTGGGAGTATGGCGGGAGTTTCTGATAGTGTTCTTGTAGTTAATTTTGATGGGGAAATAACTTCGGCAACGTATGAAATGTTTAAAAACGCTGTGGAAATGGCTGAGGAAATTAATGCAAATTTAACTGTTTTCGTGATTAATACTTTAGGCGGAGAGCTTGGAGCAATAGATAATATTATAACGCTTTTTTCAAATTCGAAAGTTCCTATTGCAGTTTTTGTTTATCCGAAGGGGGCAACAGCTGTAAGTGGCGGTACGTACATATTGATGGCAAGCCATATAGCGGTTATGTCCGCTGGTTCGGTTATAGGTTCTTGTAGACCAGTTGATCAATACGGGCGGCCAGTAACCGATGATAAAATAATAAACTTCCTTGTTGCAAAGATGAGAAGTCTTGCAATCCATCACTCAAGAAATGAAACTGTTGCAGTTGAATTTATCTTAAGTAATCTTAACTTAATTGCCGAGGAAGCATTGAAGTACGGAGTAGTAGAGTTTGTAATTCAATCCACTGCAGATATTGATATTGCATTGCAAGAATTGTTTTCAAACCTTGAAGGTAAAGTATTGGTAGAGGTAGAAGAAGAGATTTTGACTAATGTTACCCCTGTTTGGAAGCTTTTGGATAAAGATCAAACTATAGAGGGAAAGATACTTAAGAAGTATTCTTTTTCCGGTATAAGTAATAAGGATGTTATCTTTTATTCGCAGGGAACACGTTATTTGCTATTGCAAGCAGTGAGTGATCCTTTGATAGTATCTATACTTTTAACGATAGGAATTTATTCCTTGATCTTTGGTCTCGTAACACCTGGTGTTGGTGCTGAACTTGTTGGAAGTATATGTCTGCTTCTCGGTTTAGTTGGTCTAGGGGTTATTGGTGTTAGTACGGCTTCGGTGATTTTCCTTCTGATTGGAGTATCATTGTTTATAGCTGAGTTAAAAACACATATTGGTGCTTTAGCTGTAGGTGGAAGCGTATGTATTCTCATTGGTATATTGCTGATAATTCCTCCTTTTGTACCATTCGAATATAGGGGATGGTATGTGCCACCTCAATTCTACACGACTTTCAGAATCTTAGCATTTACTATAACGGTTTTTACCTCGTTATTCTTCGGTTTTATAATTTATAAGGGATTGGAAGCTAAACGGTTGAAGAAGACGCTTGATATAGAAGCTTTAATAGGGAAGACAGGCTATGCGAAAACTGATATAACGCCTGATTTGAAAGGCATCGTTTATGTGGAAGGTGAGGAATGGTCTGCAAAAACAGAGGAAGATTTCATAGCAACTGGCGATAAAGTCGAGGTGGTCGATGTAGAGGGTTTAACTCTTATTGTTAAGAGAGTTAAACGAGAGAAAGAAAAATATTACTAGCTAACTATTAATTGAAGAGTTAAGACATTATTAAAACGCAACAGTAGTTAATGTCATTAAGGTAGAGAAGGGAGGAAAAAGTGAAGTTAGTAAGCCTTCGTGTTGCCTCAATAGATATTTACAGGGTCTTTCCACTAATATATGTTATAGAGAAACCTGAAAAGTTAAAAGACAGATTTAGATTCCTAGGAGACCCTGACTATGTTTTGAGAAAGTGTAAAATAGCGGAGAAAGATGCTGAAAAAAGAGTAATAGACTACATAGAGGGAGTTGGGCTTTTAAGGATAAATGTACACGGTTCATGGAGACCTACTCATCACGAGCTTTTAAAGTTATCAAAAACAATTAAATTTCCGATAAGGCATTTAGCGCCCTTAGTGGCTAAATCTCAAAAGAATTTGCTAATTGAAGGAGTACTGGACTTACCAATAAGGGGTAACATTGAAGTAAAGATTTTCCCGTACGGTTCATGTATTCTCCATTTGAAATCTGCTCTTCAAGGGAAATTTACCGTAGATACTTTGATTAGATTCGCTAACGGTGAGGACATTACTATTAGTTCACCGTCTTTTGGCAAGCTGGACTTTGACGAGTTTTTTGAAAAGCTTAGAGATGCTGTTATCTACAGTATGTATACTCTTGATGCTCAAGAAGACGCTAAAATGGCTACAAGTGAAACACGTCACTTTACACATATAATAAGCTCCGACCCAATAAGCATGCAAGATAACATTCGGGAAATTTACGGGTTAGTAACTTTATCTCCTGACTGGTCTTCTGTCGACTTAGATGTGGCAAAAGAGGAAGCTGGTTTTTCGCTTGGAAAGGCTGAGGAAGATATCGTGGTTATTGGTGAAAGAGGAACTATAGCATATACGCCCAATCTTAAAGGGACTAAGCCTAGAAGAGCTTTTAGAGAAAGTATAGTTGAATCTGTTGAAACAGCTCAGGCGCAATATGAAAGTTTGAAGATTTTTAAGCAAAGGTTTAAGCTTTTACCCGTTGAAAGGGAGAGCAAATTTTTGGATTTCATTGTAACAATATCCGCTTCCCTGAACCCGTACTTGACTGTTGAGAAATTGTTGCCACGATCTTCTTGGAAAAAATACTATGGGTGGACCATAGAGAAAATTGGATATAGAAAAATATTTGATGTCGTCGTCGAAGAGTTCTTTAAGTCTATTCCAGATCTCATTGAAGGTAAAGCTCGAGTTAAAATTGTTCTGAATAAAATGAAGCAGTCTGAAATACCGAAGGTAAGCCAGCTGATTTCAAATATTTTAGGTTAGGCAAATTTACACTGTAAGCAAAACTTTTAAAGTTTAAATGAAATGTGTTTGCAGCAATGCGGAAATAAAGACAGAATAAGGTAAGTAGTAAAGGTGGGAAAAGTGTACAAAGATAATGATGAATTTAGTGAAAACGCTGAGGAAGAAAATGAGGATGTCGATAAACTTATCTTGGAAGGAGAAAAATTTGAAGAAAGCGGTGATCTTTTAGGCGCTGCTCAGAGATTTAATCAGGCAGCGTTAATTTTACTTGAAAATGGAGAGCATGAAAGAGCTGTGGATTGCTGTTTACGAGCTTTAAAAAATTATGAAAAGATTGGCGATGAAAAGGGTATAGCAGATACTTCTTATAATCTTTGCATAGCTTTTAGTAATATTGGAAAACATGAGAACGCTATTTCCTACTGTAATAGGGCTTTACAAATTTACGAAAAATTTAAAGAAGAGGAGGGGTTAGCGGACACCTACTATGGATTAGCAGTGGTATATTTGAACATGCAAAAGTTTGAAGATGCAATTAATTATTTGCAGAAAGCTATAAAGATGTATAAAAAACTGGATATTACTGACGGCTTAGTGAGTGCTTACCTAGACTTAGGTAGCAGCTATTTGGCTTTGAATGATACTCAGAAAGCTGAAAGATCTTTTAAGAGAGCTTTAGATATTATAGAGGAAAAAGAAGATACCCCAAGTGTTGCTGATACTTTGGTAACGATAGCTGAAGCGTGGGAAGAAAGTGGAAAGTACGATAAAGCTGTTGATTACTATTTTAAGGCAATAGATAAATATTTGGAAGCTAGTGACATGGAGTTAGTTGAGGATATTATTGAGCGAATAAAGGATTTAATCCCTGAGTTTGGCAGAGAGAAGGCAAAGAAAATAAGAAGATTGCTGGCTGAGTATAAGTCAAAAATTAGGTCTTAAACTTTTAATTTTCTAATATACAAACTGTTTTAGGTTAACATCTTTATTTTCCATAAAGTTTCCTTTTTTTCTTTAATTTTCTCTATTTTCCCCTCTTTTTCAAGTTGTTTCAGGAAGGCTAATGTTGTTAAATCGTTTACAAGCACATCCATTCCTTGTGTCCATTTTATATTGAGAAGCTTCCTAACGTATTCTCCGATTTCCGGTAATTTTCCTTTGTCTAAGGCTTTGACGGCATCTATTACCGTTTCCTTCCATATATTGTGGGCATCTATCGCTGTTTCTAGTGCGATTTTTGCTTGTTCCCCTATTCTTGGCTCATCGTGTGCGGGCAGTAGGTATTTAGGGTTTAGCTTGTTGAGAACTTTGAGTGCATGTTCTCGTTTCTTAACATTTCCGGTTAGATCTACGAAGAATTTTAATGGGCTTTGAGGATGACATAGGACTTCGTCTCCAGCAAAGAGAACCTCCCTCAAGGGATCGTATAAGACGATGTGACCAAAGCAGTGTCCTCCAGTATGATAAACTTTTAATCTACGGCTTCCAAAGGTTAAAGTTTCTCCTTGTTCAAGTGGATGATCTACATCTACACCTTTTAGTTCCTCGTAATCAAAAGTCGGGTTTAGGGTTTTTAACTTCAATTTACTGAATGTTCCGACATTAAAATTTTTTTCAAAAATTTTTGATGGTTTCTTTAAGAGTTCCTCAACGCCTTCAAAAGCAGCAACTTCAGCCTTTGTTTTGTTTCTTAACCATTTCAACCCTCCTATGTGGTCGGGATGTGGATGCGTAATTATAATCATTTTGACATGTTTTTGAAAGTCGTAACCATGTTTCTCAATGGTTTTTAATAACTCTCTACGAGGAAAATCTAGGGTTCCTGTGTCAATAATAGCGATTTCATCGTCTCCAAAGAACATGTAACATGAAGGGTAGCCTATTGAGGATTTATACTCTCCTCGTACTCGAACTACGCCAGGTACAATTTCACTTATTAACAATTCCTACACCAAAATCAAATCATTTAACCTTACTAAAATAAATAGTTAATGAGATATTTTAGGTTATTTACCTGCTTAAGGGAATGATAATTCTCTCTTTACTTTGACATTAGCTTATCTAAACGGTAGAAAATAATAATAATCTGCTATAAAGAAATAAATTGCTATGGGAATGTTCTAGAGTGGTTTAGTTACCTCGGTTTTGCTACGATTTCTTTGATTTTAAGGTCGGTGAACATTCTCGAAATATCTGCTGGTTTTAACACTATTGCTGTATCTGCTCCTGAGCCGGTGCCAGCTATGGCTATTATGTCTTGATTAACTGGTACGAGACCTGCATCTGCTGCCATAACTGCGATTTCAACGCAAACTTTCACGCCCTGACAGAACATTCTTAATGTTGCGCTCACGATATCTAGCGGGTCTCCTCCTAGTTTTCCTCTAAAAGCTCTGGGTACCATGGTGAAAATGTCTGTTCCTATTAGAAGCTTTGCTCCTAAATTTTTAATTTTCTCTTCAAACTCCTTTTTTAACTCTATTTTTCCTGCTTCGCGGAAACCGTATTGATGGGCCACAACGATGACTTCTATACCTGTTCCTTGAAATATTTCAGCTGCTTTTGCCCCTGTTTCCCCGGAAGTTGTTGCAACTACAACATATTTGATGCCTAGTTCTTGTGCTCTTTTCTTCGCTGCTTCAAGTGTTTTATCGGTGTTCTCTGGCCCTGGGCGTTCAAAATATATAGTTTTAACTTCCATGTTAATCACAAACTAAAAATTCTTAAGGAGTTTGAAAAATTTTTCGAGGAGGGTTTTGAATGAGGGAGGTGAAGATAGAGGTTGTCGGTCCTGAGGAAGATTATCCAAGTTATACCTGTTATCTATGGCTTTTGGAAACAAAAGGTTTAATTGAAGAAGACTTTGACGTTAAGGTAGATGTAAGGTGGGAAAAGGGTGAAGAAAAGCTTTCTTCTTACAATTACTTTCCTGTACTGTTGATAGAAGGGAAGGAAGCTTTTGTTGGTCTTCCCAGTGAGGCCGGATTTCTGTACGAGATTATTAGAGGTTTCCTAATAAGAGAATTGAAGTTAAGTCCTAAGTAAGGTGTGATATCTTGGGAGAAATACTTGACATTTTAACAACAAATAAGGTTAAAGAGGAAAGAGCGAAAAAGATTTTGTCGGAGTTGGTTAAAAGAGGGCAACTTTCTTATTTAGGGAAAGGTACGAACTTTGTTGCACTGCTTTTAAAGCAAGATGGAAATATGATGGTTGTTAAGATCGAAAAAGATGAGCAGTGCGCTAAGAATGCTGCTAGAAAGGAAGCCTATTTCTTAAGTTACTTGAATAAGTATGGACTTGGACCTAAACTTTACTTTTACGATGAAAGAGAAAGATTTTTGATAGAAGAATTTTTGGAAGGAGATTTTATAATAGATTTTCTATTAAAGGAAGAAGATCCTGCAAAGATTAGAGAAGTGGTTTTGAAAAGTCTTTGGAAAGCTTATAAAATGGATGAAGTTGGCGTAGCTCACGGTCAATTACATTTACCTAAGCGTCACATCATAATTACCAGCGGCGGACCGCGTTTTTTAGATTTTGATAAGGGTGTTCTTTCAAAAAAGGGGAAAAATTTAACTCAACTTGTCCAGTTTCTTTTTTTAAATCCCAGATCAGCTGTTAGAAGAAGGGTATTAGAAACTTTTAACTTATCTGAAGACGATGTAATTCCGCTCTTCAACTTACTAAAGGAATATAAAAACGCAAAAGAAAAATCACGTATTTTTAATGCAATTCTACGGGAAGTTACAAAGAAGCTTCAAATAGATGTTAAAAACTATTTAGAGAACAGTTAAAGGTGGCAATGGTTGAAAAATGAAACGGAAAAGATAATGCCCTTGTATATTAGTTATGCTTTAGATGCTTTCACTTGGAGTTTAATATGGGCTTTTATGCCAATTTACATTTTTATAAAGGGGGCGTCTTTAGTTTTAATTGGTGCTGTTTGCTCTATTCCGTCTTTGGTTTCTATGACCGCCTCCCCCTTATGGGGACATCTATCGGATAAAATTGGTAAACGGAAACCGTTCATAATCTTGGGGTTATTCACTTCGGGTCTTCTATCTTTACTTTATGCTGTATTGCGAAATCCTTTCCACTTTCTTTTGGCAACCATTTTCGTAACGGTTTTTAACGCAGCTTCACTTCCAACTAGCTATGCGTTTCTCAGTGAACATGTTGAAATGAAAGGGGAAGGTGTGGGCAAATATGAAGCTTATACATCTATTGGATGGTTTGCTGGTAGCTTAGTTGGAGGTTTTGGTGCTGAAACTATTGGGCTTAGCTTTGTGTTTTTCATCGGTTTTCTATCATCCTTGATTGGAACTTTTGTTGTTTTAGTGTGTTTGAAGGAAACTGTGATCAAATATGGTTATGAGGCGGAGAAGAAAAGTGAGGTTACTTTTTGGCAGATTTTTGCTAGAACACAGATCCTTGCTTTGTTTTTCGTTGTGTTTTTCATTTCTTTCGGAACATACACGTTTTCTACGTATTTCTCTATATATTTTATTGAAGGTATAAAGGGGACCTATATTCTTTTGGGCGTTTCAAATGCTGCTGCAACACTAACTGGTATGGTGGCATCACTTCTACTCGGTAAAATTGCTGATCGAGTAAGCAGGAAGCTTGTTATTCTCTATAGTTCTTTTGGATACAGTGCGCTTTTCTTAATTCTTTTACATATTCAAAACCCGTACGTAGTGGCGGCGTTATGGGCAATTCCTCTTTATGCGGGCATATATGTTGGATCGGTGGTTATTACTTCTGATCTAACTTCGGAAGAGGAAAGAGGAAGAGGAATGTCCATAATAAATAGTTCCATGAATTTAGGAAGAAGTTTTGGTGCAATTCTCGGCGGAGTAACCGGTGAAATACTAGGATTAGCTAAAAACCTTTACATAGCAGCTCTCCTAAACTTCGTTGGAGGAACAATATCACTATTTAAACTAAAGGAAACTCTTAAACATGACTATAAATAATTCAATTTTGATTGAACTTAGCTTATGGGTGAAACTTTACGTAGGACTTATAATTTTGTTATCTTTCTGTTTTGTTTGAAAATTTTAATACTTTTATTATTTTTCTTTTTACTATGATAAACTTATTATAGAAATCTGCTGTCAAAGTTAACACCTTTTTTAAAACGTTATATATGTATTCAACACTTTCTGGTCTTATTCTCAAAATTATGAGTCCTGGAGGTTTTATTTTCTCTAAAATTACCATTCTGCCTAAATCTTTATCAAATGTTATTATAATTCTATTCATCTTACAAGCCAGTTCTATTACCTCGTAGTCGTTAATGCCGGGTTTTAATTTAGATATCGAAATTATATCAAATCCTTCTTGTTTTAGTTTCTTAACAACTTTTAGTGGTATGTTTTCATCGGCTAGGAATTTCAATGTATTCTTCATCTCTCAAAATTTTTGAAGCATAAGCTATGGCTGCGAGTATGTCTTCCTTTTTTAA
>JAEOSG010000266.1 GCA_016840485.1 Candidatus Baldrarchaeota archaeon | reverse complement strand
TTACATTTTTTCTTTTAAAAACGTGAATAGATAAATAATATTTTTCACAAATTTTATTCATTTTAATATTTTCTAGTTTAATTACTCATTGTAATGCTACATGCTTCCCGCTTGATTATCGTAACATATTTATGAATATCAGTAAAGTTAAAGGAAAGTAATTTTAAAGTTAAACTATGTTTACACGAGGATATAAAATTGAAAGAGGTAGACAGTGTAGTCAAAGATGAGCCTAGAAGGAAAAATGTCCGCGTATTATTTATACAGTCAACAATAGATGGTCTTGGAAGTAATATGTTTCACATAGTGTGGCAACCTTTCGTATTAACGTTAAATCCTTCTATGGCATTTCTGGGCGGAGTTTCAAGTATTTCTTCTTTAGCAATGAACCTTATACAGCCTATAGCTGGGAAAATGGCAGATATATCTGGGAGAAAAAGACAATTGATACTTGGAAGCGTGCTTTTATCATTTGCACTTCTATTGTACGCTGTAGCGACCTCATGGGTTTTCTTGGTTCCAGGAGTAATTTTAATGGGCCTATCCATGGCATTTTCGAGTCCAGCATGGACAGCCTTAACAGCAGAGTCAGTTGAGAAAAAGGAGAGAGGAACAACGTTTGGTGTTCTTATAGCACCAGCAGTGCTCACAGGAATTGTTGCTCCGGCGTTAACATGGC
Organism: Candidatus Baldrarchaeota archaeon; assembly: GCA_016840485.1. Taxonomy (GTDB): domain Archaea; phylum Asgardarchaeota; class Baldrarchaeia; order Baldrarchaeales; family DXJG01; genus DXJG01. The sequence goes on along the minus strand of JAEOSG010000266.1, from coordinate 2,303 downwards.
TACTAGTAGGATGGAAAGGTTTAAGAATAATATTTTGGGCATATTTCGCGACAACCATAACTAATTTAATTTTAACTGTACTATTTTTAGAAGAAACTCTAGATGTGTCGATTCAAACGGAGCATCATAAGCATCTAAATGTTAAGAAGATATTTAAAGAGCTTTTGAAGCCAGAGAGAGGATTAAAAGGATTTTATTTTGCCGTGACGCTTGACGCTTTTGCTTGGGGACTTGGGATGCAAATTTTATATGGTATGCTTTACGATCAGTTAGGAATCACGGTGGAACAGCTGGCGGTGCTTTCAGCAGTTTTTTCAGCATCCATGGGGTTATCACAAGTACCTATAGGGAAACTCGTAGATAGACATGGAAGAAAATCTTACCTAATAATTTCAGAACTAATAGGGATTGCAGTAATCTCGGGATTTGCTTTCGCAAGAAATTCCACCATATTCATAGTGTTACAGATTTTATTTGGATTATGTGTCGCAACGTGGATTCCAGCTGTATTAGCATATATTTCAGATCACGTGGAAGAAGCTAGAAGAGCAGAAGCCATAGGAAAATACTCAGCTTTCAGAGGTTTAATATCTTTCCCAGCACCAACAATAGGAGGTATACTATACGATTTCTGGGGAATGCAAGCCCCACTGCTATTAAACTTGATCTTGGTAATTGTATGCATAGTGTTGATCAGTAAATTGATGCGTGAGGACTGAGCATTAACATGTCGAAATAGACCAGTTTGTTTTAGAATTAGTAGTATATTACCTTAAGTTTGTTTAAGCACTGCTATTAGTTTTTGGTGGTGATGCTGAGTTTTACGTTATTGGTGTGAGGTAAAGTGTGGGGTGGGGCCTTAAAAAGTCAATATTAACGTTGAAAATCTTTGTTGATGGATGAACACCATAAACAAATGTTACTCCTCTTTTACAGAAGAATTTGAAAAGGTAGTCTGCCATTTCCTTTAGTTTTGGCCCTATTTTTGTGCTTGGAAAAGTAACGCCAATACATATATCGCCTTCAAACTTTATTCTAGAAATAAGTTCCATAGCTATTTTTTCTGCATCTTTTGGTCCGAAATCAGCTTCTAACCTGTCGAAAGACACAAAAAGCAAAATGTTTTCATCGAATTCCTTTTTAGAATAATCTATTAGCTTATTCACTGTATCTAAAAAGTCGTCCATTGAATAGCTCGTAGTAATCAGCCACGAGATTTCGCCCTCTCGGCGTCTTTTGGAGGGAATAACGATTTTGCAATGTTTTTTAACAACTTCTCCTCCTATTAAATTAGAGTAAATGTTGATGAAATATGGAGGACTAGTGCATTTATAGGGTATTACAATAACTCCTCTACCTTGTATCATAAAATTCTCTAAAACCGGCGTCGTGGTGTCAATAGCGAAATCTGCAGATACTTCCTCCAGAACTTCAATAAGCATAAAACTTCCTCTTTTAATGCCGCCTAGCAAATTGTCTAACTGACGCGAGCCTGTACTGAACATGCCTTTTTCATAGAATTCGGTTCCTTTACCATCCCTTATTACAGGATGCGGTTCTTGAACGTCTCTTTTTCGTTCCAGGGAGTAGAACTCCTTTAAATACATAAATTTACCTTCATGCAATGTAAAATAATAGACTGGATGTCTTATTTCAACACCTCTAAGTTTCTCTATAAGTAGCTCTCTAAACAACCTTCCATCTATATATTTTCTCTTAAAAGTTATAACTCCATCACAAATGTAGTCTAAGGGAGATTTTTCAACTCTCTCAGTTATTATAAGAGTCTTAACTTGAATATTTCTCATGGTGTCAACTATTTTAGCGCAAACATCCTCTATAGGTAATCCCACAGATGAAGCTACTGCATCAATACTATCTACAACAAGTAAAGGTGGACCCGAAAGTTTTCTCTCTTCAATAACTGTATATAAACCTTTAAGGAACTCTGGAAGAGACGAAAACCTTATTAGCTGGGGTACATCCATTCTTCTCGGTACTACGCTCTGAGTGGCATCAACAATGTTTTCAGGAGGAATGTTTTTCCTTATCCATGGAAATTGATTATAAAGTGAACCTGTATCAACTCGAGTAGAAAAATATATACCATGACCTTCTTCGGCTTGACTAGCAATATACTGCAAGCTAAAAATAGTTTTTCCAGTTCCAGGGTCACCCTTTATAAGAAGAGCAATATTTCCACTATTATTAAAAAATCAACAATTTCAGGTGGAATGTCTTTCTCCATAATCCACACCTAAACTGATCTATAGACGTTGTAGTTATTACTATAACGAAATAAT
>JAEOSG010000024.1 GCA_016840485.1 Candidatus Baldrarchaeota archaeon | reverse complement strand
GTTTTCTTAATATCTTTCTAATTACATGTAAAATTTATATTAAGTTAACACGTAGCAAATTGCCGATGAAAACATTATTAACCCGCACATTTTTAATGCAGACATCTTGCAATTAGCATCTGTGAAAATTGCATCGTTATAATTACGATGGATAATTTATTCCTATTAAATTTGCATTAAAAGGGGGTTTATGAAATATGAACAGCGTTTCGTTACTGCTAAGAGACGGGGATATCATAGTAACAAAACATAACTTTATATTCTATACGTTTGGCTATGAACATCCGGAAAATAGGGTTATGGCGTTTTTAAAGTACGTTCCAGAAGAACACGCACAAAAGTTTGATATAGAATGGTTAGACATTAAATGGAAATTTAAAGACATTTATCTTCTGAGGCCTAAAGAACTTTTCAGCCCAGAGAACTATAAAAAACTTGTAGAGACTTTTAGGACTTATTATCCTGAGTATCTTTTTTATTCTGAACTTTTAAGGAAGTGGTTAATAAGCGTTCCAAGGCATCTCATTAAACAAGTATTTGTACCTTCTATATGTTTACATAGGCTTTTAAAGAAGAAGTCTAGGGACCGTCTCGAAGAGGTTGCTGTGAAGCTTATAAAAGAGTTATCTTCAGAATCTGGTGTTTCATTGGATTTTTTTGGAATACACGGTTCTATAAGTTTAGGTATGCACCATGAGGGAAGCGACATCGATTTAGCTGTCTATGGTGCTAAAAATTTCAGGAAAGTGCGCAAAACCCTAATGAGGTTGGAAGAAGCTGGAAAAATTACACTTAGCAGGACGACCTTTTATGAGAAGAGAAGACTGAACACTGGTTACTATAATGAAATGAGGTTTGTGGTTAACGCCATTAGACTTCTATCAGAAATTAATCAAAGAAAATTAATTTACAAGCCTATAGCAGAGATAAAAGCATTATGCAAAGTAATTAACGACAACGATTCCGTGTTCCGTCCCGCTGTATATGGAGTTCGAACTATTAATGTTTTTAGCGGGCCTACGGAGTATGCAAATTCCATCTCTGAAGTTGTATCAATGATCGGATTATTTAGAAGCATAGCATATAATGGAGACTTAATAACTGTTAAGGGCTTATTAGAACAAGTTCAAAGTGAGCGAGAAAAATGGTTTAGAATAGTTGTCGGATCTGGATTAAGTGATGAATATATAGAGATTAAGGAAGGGTGATTTAAACGAAGGTTAGAGATCGAGATGCACCGGTTACTAGAGAAGGAATAATTTTCAGGGTCTATGGTTATGATCACCCTCCTAATTCATGTGTATGCGACGTAGAGTATGCTCCTGAAACCATATACAAAACCGATGATCCTAGGGCAATTAGAAATGGCAAAAAGATTAAATATTATAAATTTTATTTTGATGGCGGACTTAAATTTGTTAGAGATCATTTCCCTCATTATCAGGTTTTCTGCGCTCCTCTTCGAAGGAAACTTGTTGGATTATCTGAAGAACAGATTTTAGAATTGCGTAGACCTGATGAAAAACTTGCCGTTCTTTTTAATTCTGATCGGGATGATCCGCTGCTTAGAACCATGAGAAGAGTATTAAATGAAATTTTTGAGATTTCAAAACTTCGGATTTCTGATTTCGGTGTTTTCGGTTCAATATTGCATGATTTTTATAATCCACAATATAGTGATATAGATCTTATAATATATGGGCGAAGAGAAGTACAAGAATTGGTAGAGACACTAAGCTCTTTCTATAAAAACAAGAATTCTCGGCTAAGAAATGAATTTGAAACTTGGGATCCAAGTATGCCACCATTTCACTGGAACTTTAAAAATTACAGTAAAGCTGAATATGGATGGTACCAAAAAAGAAAAAAGATCTACGCTGTGTACAACTCTCCCTACTTGGGTAGAACAGTTAAAGTTGAATTCGAACCTGTTAGAAAATGGGATGAAATTATTAATGAATATACTGAGCTCGAGGAAATAAGGGTTGTAGGTTGGATTAAGGCCGTTGTAAGAATTATAGATGATGTAGATTCTTATTTTATGCCATCAATATATCCAATAGAAGTACTGGAAACAAGCAGCGAATTTCTGGATAAAAACATTACGCGTATAGTGTCTTATGTTGAAGAGTTTCGAATGCAGCTCAAAAAAGATGAAATAGGGATTGTAGAAGGGAGACTAGAAAAAGTTGTAAGAAAAAAAGATGAGTTTTACCAAATAACATTAACATATGGGGAAAATTACTTTAATCAAGTTTTAAAACTCTATGACAAAAAATATTCTAAGATTTATGCAATGTCAATTAAGAGCAGATCCCGTTACTTTTATTCTCTTGTGTAATCTTGTGCTTGGCGCAATAATATTAGAGTGGCTCGTTTGAAGTGTATAATTTTCGCTCTTTCCAATATGCTTTGTATTTCATGGGTTTCTGAGCTTAACGGTCTTATCATTAATGGAACTCCTACTTTTTTAGCTAGTTTTAATAAGTAGGGGGCTAATTCTGGTGGTGGGCGTATGGAGTAGATTAAATCGGCATTTTGATATAACTCGATATTTGGTTTAGTTATGTCGTCTTTTATAGCCTTTACTTGTGGATACTGTTGTCCTATTTGCTGTATTATCTGCGAATCTATATCTGTTACAATTATTTCTGCCTCTGGGAATTTTTCCGCTAATTTTAATGCTATTTTTGGTAACTTTCCAACTCCGACTTCAATAATCTTCTTAGGTTTAGGAAGAAGTCCTGCTATAAATTCTACGATGTCTTCTTCGTTTCTAAGTTGCATTTTAACTACCTATATTTTTTCCAAAGCGTTCTAAAATCGTTAGCTGGAAAACTAGCTTTTTCTCCTAGTTCCTCTTCTATTCTTAGCAATTGGTTATATTTTGATGTTCTATCACTTCTCGCTGGTGCTCCTGTTTTTATCTGCCCTGTACATAATGCTACAGCGAGGTCTGCTATGAATGGGTCTTCAGTCTCTCCCGATCGGTGACTTACTATTACGGCGTAATTGTGTTGAAATGCTGTTTTTGCTGCTTCTAATGCTTCTGTTAGTGTCCCTATTTGGTTTACTTTCAATAATAATGCGTTTGCTGCTCCCACTTGTATTCCTTTCTCTAGTCTCCCTGTATTTGTCACAAATAAATCGTCTCCAACGATTTGTACTTTGTTTCCAAGTTTTTTGGTAAATTCTGCAAATGTTTCAAAGTCCTCCTCTTGGAAGGGATCTTCTATAGATATTATCGGGTAAGTTTCGACAAGTTTGGTGTAGTATTCAATTAATTCGTCTACCGTTAAACTTCTTTGGTCCAGATAATACTTTCCGTGTTCTTCATCATAAAATTCGCTTGCAGCAGCATCTAATCCTAGTGAAACTTCTTTCCTAGGTATGTATCCTGCTTCTTCTATACTTTTAATTAGAGCTTCTAACGCTTCTGTTGTTTGTTCCATTGGTGGCGCATATCCACCTTCATCTCCAACGTTTATTGCACTTTTTCCATATTTTTTCTCCAGGATTCTTTTTAGGGTATGATATATTTCTACTCCAATTCTTAGCGTCTCTTTGAAGGTTTTACCACTATGTGGTATTATCATGAATTCCTGAATATTTAGTTTGTTCCCTGCGTGTTTTCCTCCATTTATGATGTTCATTAATGGAACTGGAAGCAATAATTCATCCTTATTTTTTGATAAGTATTTGTATAGAGGTATTTTTAAGGCATTTGCAGCCGCTCTAGCTGTTGCTAAAGATACTGCGAGTATAGCGTTAGCTCCAAGTTTAGATTTGTTGGGGGTCCCGTCGAGTTCGATCATTTTTTTGTCTATTTCTTCTTGACTTCTTACATCGAGCCCTTTTAGCGCTGGTGCTATTATTTCATTGACGTTCTTGACTGCTTTTAGAACACCCTTTCCATGGTATCGTTTTCCTCCATCTCTTAGTTCTAATGCTTCATATCTTCCAGTTGAAGCGCCCGAAGGAACTGCTGCTCTCCCTATGTTTCCACTTTCTGTTATGACATCTACTTCTACAGTCGGGTTTCCTCTACTATCTAGGATTTCTCTTGCTTTTATTTTGCTAATAGCATAACTATTCTTCATTTTTATCACTTTTCTAATTACGAGTCGTGTTTCATGAGTTATTAGAGTTTTTTATAAGTAACTAAAATATTTTGATTTTAGTATTGTGGTAGTGATTGTATGTTTCCTCGTAAAAAGCTCGAGATACTACTTGAAAAGTTAAGAGAACACCCCGATCCACATGCGTTGTTAGAACAATATACCATTCCAGCTAGGGTTGCAGCTAATATTCTTTTTATTGCTTGTTATGTTTATGGAGATATTAAGGGAAAAATTGTTTATGATCTGGGTTGTGGTACTGGTAGACTGGCTATTGGAGCTGCCATTTTAGGTGCTCGTAGAGTGGTTGGTGTTGATATAGATCCAAAAGCCTTAAGAGTTGCTCGTATCAATTCTGTGATTGCTAATGTAGTAAGTAGGGTTGAATGGATATTAAGTGATGTCGAATATTTGAGTGGTAAATGCGACGTAGTGGTTCAAAATCCGCCCTTTGGTGTTCAGAAACGCGGCGCCGATAGAAAGTTCCTTATAAAGGCTTTAGAAATCGGATCTACAATTTATTCGTTGCATAAGTCTAATGAGGAAAGTAGGAGGTTTATTAGGAGGCTTGTTAAGGAATATGGTGGTAGAGTTGATACGATAATTTGTATGGATCTCCCTCTTCGTCCAATCTTTCCATTTCATCGGAAGCGAGTTCATGTAGTTAGAGTTGATCTTTATAGAATTGTTAAGGGGGGTATGTAATATGGAAAAGATAAAAACTGGAGATTTTGTATTACCGGGCGATAGACTGGGAACAATCGAAGAATTTGTTCCAGGCGAAGGAACATATGAGGAAAATAGTGAAGTTTATGCGGCATCAGCAGGCTTTGTATTAATAGATCACTTAGATAAAAAAATTAAGGTTTACAAACCTGGAATTGTAAAACCTTTAATACCTCGTGTTGGTGATGTTATTTTAGGCAAAGTTTCGCATGTTCAAAGCCAAATGGCTTCAGTAGAGATTTTTCAAATCAATAGGGCTATGATTTCGACTCCTTTCACGGGAGTAATCCATATCTCTCAAGTTAATAGAACTTTCACAAATGTAATGCCAGATGCTTATAAGGTCGGTGACATAATTAGAGCTAGAGTTCTAAAGGCAACTGTCCCAGTACAGTTATCGACTATTGGTAGAAAATTTGGCGTCCTCCTGGCGTTTTGTTCGCTATGTGGAGGCATTTTGGAGAAACAAGGCGGAGACAAACTAAAATGTTCAAATTGCGATCACATCGAAACTAGAAAGGTAGCCATAGACTATAGAAGGAACATAAAGGGTAGACGAGCATGAATTCTCATCTTAAGAGAGAGGTGGTCATACACGTTAAAAGTGATGATGAAGCGATGGAAATACTAAAGGCTTTACGTAGACATTTAAGGTCATTCAATACATATGCTCGCTATGAAAGGGGGAAAATTCGTCTCACAATTTATGGCTCAAAGGATCATGTTAAGGTTGCTTTGAACGAAATTAAAGGTATTCACAGAAGGATCAAAAAAGCTATGTATAAGGATAAAGATGGCATGTATCAATACGATGCTTCTCTTATTACCGAAAAGAGCCGAACATCGGTCTCCCTTAGGGACTTAGGTAAAATATTGGAATTAAAAGGGCATAAATGCAGTATTGAAGGTACCTCGCTTAGAACAGACATTAAGCTTGAAGAAGTAGTGCATCTTGCTCGTAAATATCGAGAATTAATTGACAAAATGCGGGATGTTGAACCGAAAATTATAAGAAAGATTTTATGTATGGCAACGATTATAACCGGTATAGATTATAAAAATCTTCTTAAAATAGCTGTCTCAAAAGGTCTAATTAAATATTTAGGTAACAATCGATATGGATTGGTTACTATGCCGGACGAAACTTGTAAAATACTTATAAAGGAGGTTCTTAATAGTGAAAATAAAAATTCTAGAAAGAACTGACAGAGAGTTAGAATTTGAATTAGAAGGTGAAGGTCACACTCTATGTAATTTACTTAGAAAAGTTTTACTTGAAGATGAAGACGTTACTTTTGCTGGCTATAGAATAGAACATCCGCTCATCGGTAGACCTAAAATGTATGTTAGAACGAATGGGGAAAAAGATCCTCTTAATGCTGTGATTGAAGCCGCCAAAAAAATAAAAGAAATGGCTGAAGGGTTTCGTGAAGCCTTTCTCAAATCATTAAAGGGATCACATTATGAATAGTATGGATGATATAAGGCAAATTATACGAAAGACTATTTTTTCTACCGTTTCTTACAGGTCTTTAAGAGAAGTTGTCCAGGATAAAGGATTGGCTAAGCTCGGAGATGTTCTTGTAAATTTTATATATTCGCTTGCCAAGTCTCTCATTTTAGGGAGACTAGATGCTTGGAAGGTTTCGGATGCTGTGTTGTCTCGAGCTTTGGAAGAGGCATCCCTGCTTAAGGTTTTACCTAGAAGAAGTGACAGACATAGCAGGGGAGATGCTGTTGAAGCGCTTATAGCATATGCTTGGATTATGGGTATTTTTGATGTCGAAAACGCAGTTATGCTTTTTAAGGAAGAAATAAAACAAAGTGATTTTAATAACAAAAAATTAGAAGCGATTGCCGCGGTTAGGGCATTTAGAAAACTTCTCGAAGAAATAAAACCTAAAATTAAAATACTTCTAGTAATGCGAAAAGTTAAAAAGGAATTGTAATGCGTTTTAACGATGTACATTCATCTTTTTGGAGGAGATCTTATGGAATTTTGCCCCAAATGTGGCGCTTTGCTAATGCCAGATGTAAATGAAGAAGGAAAAACCGTTCTTCGATGTAAATCTTGTGGATATGTTAAAGAAGTTGAGAAGGGCGAGATAGAAGAAACCTATCGCATCGCGCACCACATATCTCACGAACCTCGTGAAGAAATGATTGTTGTAAAAGAAGAAGTCAGAACTTTGCCTATCGCTCGGGTACAATGCCCAAAGTGCGGCAATGATCGTGCCTATTACTGGCAACTTCAAACCAGAAGAGCTGACGAAGCCATGACTACCTTCTACAGATGCACTAAATGTGGCCATACGTGGAGACAATACTAGTCAAGTGATGTGTATGTTAGTTTATGAAGTTGAAGCTCTATGTAAGATATTAAGAAAAACTGTAAAAATACTGGAGGAAAGTTATGATCGTATTCCTAGCAGGTTTAATGCAAAGAGCTATGTTTTCCGTTCCTTACAAAATCTGAAGGTTGCAGAGAAAATTGCTACAAATGTTTGGAGGAAAATAGTTGAGCAAAAGAATCCCGGCAGTTGATAGAAGGATAAACGAAATAAAACTTGAGGATAGACGCGTTAGAATCATCGGTGTAGTTGTCGAGTCCAAACCTGGTATGTGCATCCTTGATGATGGTAGTGGTAGCATTAAGGTTCGAACGTCTCGTGAGCTGTATGTTGGAAAATTAATAAGAGTTATAGGTCAAGTTTCTATAAGAACAAATGGTGAAATTGAAATAGACGCTGAATTAATTCAAAATATGGATAAGTTAAAATTTGATCTTTATAAACAAGTATATGATTTAAGAAAGAAGTTTAAAAATATTCAAAGCAAACATGTTGAGGAGGGATAAATTATGTTTAGAGCGTTACTTTCAGACGCGAAAACTTGGACCTACATAGTTGACGCGCTGTCAACCCTTGTCGACGAAGCAAACTTTGTTGCCAAGCCTGATGGACTTAGTATGCGAGCTATGGACCCGTCGCACGTTGCTATGGTAGATTTTGTTTTACCAAGTGATGCATTTGATGAATATGAATGTGACCAAGAAACTTTGCTAGGGGTAAATCTTGACGAAATGAAAAAGATCATGAGAAGGGCAAGAAGCGGAGACACTTTGGAAATGATTTATGAGGAAGCCGAAAAAAGACTTAAGCTAAGATTGAGAGGAAAAACTGTAAGGACTTTTAGTATCCATTTACTTGACATTACTGCCGAAGAATTGCCTGAACCTTCCGTGGAATTTAAGGCTTTTGCCATTATCACAGCAGATGCCTTACAGGAAGCTGTTAAAGATGCTGCAGTTACTAGTGACCATGTAAAGATTATAATTCAGTCCAATAAAGTAACCTTTAGAGCTGTGGGCGATCTTGGAGAAGTCGTCGTAGAGATGGGGAAAGATTCCGAAGCTCTTCTTGATATTCAAGCTTCAGAAGAATCTGCTGCAACATACACCTTAAATTACCTTGCCGATATGATCAAGGTTGCAAAAGCCGCTGATACCGTTAAGCTTCAACTTTCAACAGATATGCCTCTACGCATAGATTTTAATCTTCCTGGTGGAGGAAGAGTAAGCTATTTCTTAGCTCCAAGAATCGAGGGTGAATAATTCTTAGGAAGGTTTTAAAATTAAAATTATTTATTTCATTTGATGTAGTATGTTGACAAAAGAAGATCTGGCTAAGTACCCGAGTATAGAGCTTGCGCGAGAATATGTCAAGCAACTTAATATTGATATTACAACCTTAGCTGACGAATTTCCAGACGTCATAAACAGAGCACATCAAATACTTAGAGAAGTTATTACTAGAGGAGTTTATACTTATTTGGCAAGCAATATTGATATTGAAATTTTAGCGTTTCCCGTTGTTAGACTTTTTATAGATGCAATTAGTGATGAGTGGCTTAGACGCCGGTTTGCTGTTGCTTTTTCAAAGAGAGTTGGCAAGTTTTTACAGGGAGAAAGCAATGATAAAATATTGGAAATTGCCAGAATGCCTGGTAATGTGAGTGAAAGTGGTTGGGATTTGATATACGAGGTAAAGAGAATAGGTGTAAAATACTATGAATGGAAATTGCATTTTAAGGACTATCTAAGTGTTGCAGTTCATTTTCATGATATAGCATGGAAAATGTGCAACCATCCTGTTGCAAATGGGTATGTTAGACTAACTAAACGAGAACTGGCTAGATTAATGGCTGAAGCATTTAAGGAAAGAATCTTAGAAAGAAGAGTCCCGAAGAGATTCATAGAGTTACCGGAAAAAATTGCAAGAACTGTTAAAGAAGTAGAAGAATTAGTTAGGAGGTATAGAAAGGAAGTTATAAGGGAAGTCCCAATAAAAGTTGAAATTTCAGGTGGGGTCTATCCACCATGTGTGCAGTTTATTCTTGAAAGAGCAGAAAGAGGAGAAAATCTGAGTCACGTAGAAAGATTATTTCTTATGTTCTTTATGTTAAATATTGGAAAGGATGAAGGAGAGGTTGTAGATTTATTCCGAAAAATGCCCGATTTTAACGAAGAAAGAACACGGTACTATGTTAGACATGCTAAAAACAAAGGATACACAGCTCATAATTGTGATACACTAAAGACTTACGGTATTTGCAAGCCTACGCATAGATGGTGTTCTGAGGGAAAAGTGAAAAATCCTCTTACATTCTATCATAGAATGTTATATGTTAGTGGGAAGAGGCGTAGGGAAAGTGAAGAGTAACATGAAGACAGCTTTGCTTTTGAGAAGTCTTTTTGAAGCTTACTACAGAGAGAATGATATCCCTACACCTCCTCATTTTAGTAAGAGAGAATTTGGTTTTATGCTCTGGGATAGAGAAGGAATGATTAGACATAAAACCTTTTATAGTAGAACCGAATTTCTAACTTTCCTCAGGAAAAACGTTCCGAAAAACGCTTACAGATCCGCAGCTTACTATTTAGATCCTGAGGCTCAAAACATGGAGGGGAAGGGTTGGGTAGGTGCTGACTTAATTTTTGATATCGATGCTGATCATTTAACCACGCCATGCAAAGAGATTCACGACAGATGGATATGCATGGAGTGTGGGACCAGTGGTATCGGAAAAAAACCTGCACGGTGTTTAAACTGTAAATCAACAGTAATTAATGAAATTTCGTGGATATGTGATCAGTGCCTTAATTTTGCGAAAGATGAAGTTTTTAAACTCTTGGATTTTCTCTTCGATGACTTTGGTATTTCCGAAAAAGAGGTTAAAGTTGTATATTCTGGGCATCGCGGCTATCACGTACATGTAGATAATGAAGCTGTAAGGGAACTGAGTAGCGATGAAAGAAGGGAGATTGTTGACTATATATCTGGGACAGGGATAAAAGTAGAAAATTTAGGTTTAATTGAAGTTTCTGCCGGAGGCCGTAGATTCATCATTGGTCCTGATCTAACTAGTGAGGGGTGGGGAAAACGCCTAGTAAAATCCATAATTAAAGTTTTCTCTAGCCCTGATTTGGATAAGGTTTTAATTGAAGCTGGTATACCAAAGAGAAAGATTGACATACTATTAGTTAACAGGGAAAAAATTGTAACTGCGTTAAGCTCAGTTCCTTCGAAATGGGATATTTTGCAAGGTATAGGTATTTCTATCTGGAAGAACATTGCTTTGGCAGCCATAAAGAAAATAGCTGCCCAAGTAGATGAACCAGTAAGCGTAGACATCCATAGACTTATCAGACTTGAATACAGTTTACACGGTTCGACTGGGTTTAGAGTAACTCCTATTTCCGTTACGGATTTGGAACGTTTTGATCCATTTAAGGATGCGATTATTTTTAAAGGCGAGAAAGAAGTAATTTTCAAAGAGTATTGCCCGGAGTTTAGAATAGGGGATGAAGTGTTCGGACCCTATCAAAAGGGCCAGAAAGTAGAATTGCCTCTTTCTGCTGTCGTATTCACACTTGCTAAGGCAGTTGCGGAGCTGTTATAAAATGGATTATGAAAAGCTTTACTCAATATGGCTTAAAGAAGTTGAAAATAGCGATATACAGAATTTACCTTCGAATTTTTATGAAGAAGCAAGCAAGTACATTAATATGCTTAAGATAGGGCTGAAATCCGAGGCCTTAAGTAGCATCGAAACAAAAATCATAGAATTGGAATTAGAAAACGCCCAATTTATTATTAAAGACCTATGTAATCTACGTTTAGAGAAAATCCTAAGGAATGTACTGAATGGTAAAGAAATCCCGGAAGAAAGGTTAAATTCTGTAGAAAAAGAATATTTTAAGCCCTTAACAGAAACCTTGAAGGGCTTAAATTCATTTATTTCTCGTATTCTCGAGGGAAAAATGTTTAAGGATTTGGTGAAACTGAGAAAAGATTTTGAAATAACATTAGAAAAGGAGAAAATTGTTGTGAGAATCCTGGAGAATCTGCCTGCCATTGTTGGAACGGATATGAAGGTCTACGGACCCTTTAAAAAAGGGGATATTGCAGTATTGCCGAGAAAAAATGCTGAAACATTAATAAAGAAGGCAAAAGCAAAAATTATAGGGATATAAATTATGATTTAGCGACCTACATTTGTAGGCACTAAATTTTTGACTTCTTTATCCAAGTGCGCAGATGAGATAAGATTAAAAAGGAGAACTTATTGTGAAGTATGTAACTTTTAAGTACGTGAGGCGATCCAGATGAAAGTTCCGAAGCAAATAAGAACATACTGTCCAAGGTGTAATGCATACACTGTTCACTCAGTGTCCCTTTATAAGAAAGGCCCCGAAAGGGAACTGTCCCAAGGAAGACGAAGATATGAGAGAAAGAAAAAGGGATATGGCTCGCAACCAAAGCCAGTACAGAAAAAACTAGTTAAGGCTACCAAGAAACAAACGCTAAAGCTTAAGTGCAGAGACTGTGGCTATATTATTCATAAAAAGGGAATTAGAATCAAGGGTATAGAACTTGTTTAACTTTCCTATGCTTTATATAATGTTTCTCTCTTACATCGTGGTTATATTATAAAATTTTAAAATAGGAAGTCATGAGTTAAAAGACCGCTACGAGGTGAGGGATTATTATGGGGCGAAAGGATTTATTGGTTCCGGAGCCAAGATCAAGATTTGTTAAGGTTTCATGTCCGGATTGCGGCAATGAACAGGTAATATTTGGCTGTGCAAGTACTAAAGTTCGATGCTTAGTTTGTAACCGTATACTTGCGGTGCCAAGTGGAGGGAAAGCGAAAATACAAGCCAAAATCATTAAAGTACTCGGATAATTTGAAGTATTTTAGGTCTTGAGTTAAAATCTTCTATTTACCTAAAAGGATAGCGTCAGAACATCTTTCAATTTTATAGCGTTAAAGCCAAGTTATTGATGAAGTTAGTATTTTAATTGTGCGTTGATCTCAACATTTTTAAATTCGTTTTTATTAACGTTGTATCGTTACCTCAAGGATACATATATTGGAGGGAACACTCATGGTTAAGAAGAGACAGGAATGGCCTGAAGTTGGTGACATAGTGATCGGAACTGTAATCCGCATTGAACCCTATGGAGCTTACGTTAAACTTGACGAATATAATGGTAAGGAAGGTTTCATCCATATTAGCGAAATTTCTAGTACATGGGTTCGTAACATCAGAGATTATGTTAGAGAAAAACAAAAGGTTGTTGCTAAGGTTTTAAGAGTAGATAAAATCAAAAACCACATAGATTTATCTTTAAGACGAGTAACAGATCAATGGAAAAGACAAAAAATTGCTGAATGGAAACGCGCACAAAAAGCTGAAAATCTACTTCTATTAGCTGCTGAAAGATTAGGAAAAACTCTTGATGAAGCTTATGAGGAAGCAGGATGGAAAATGGAAGATGCCTTTGGCGAAATATATGCGGGATTCGAAGCTGCACTAGAGGAAGGTGAAAATGTACTTCTAAAGGCTGGAATAGATGAAAAATGGGCGAAAGTATTAACCGAATTAGCAAAAATGTACGTGGAAATTCCAAAAGTTAAAATTTCAGGCATACTTACACTAAGATGTATAAGACCAAATGGTGTTGAAATTATTAAAAAGACTTTAAAAGAAGCCATGAAGGTCGGCAAAGTCGGAAAAGATGGAGTGAAGGTCGATATATATTTGGCTGGAACTCCAAGGTGGAGAGTAGAGGTAGAGGCAAAGGACTGGGAAACTGCAGAAGAGATATTAAAGAAAGTAGTAAATACCGCGCTTACTGTAATTAAGGAAGAAGGAGGAGAAGGAGATTTCAAAAGAGAGTCTAGGTGAATGACTTGGGGAAAATTTTACGCAAGTGCCAAAAATGTGGAAACTACACTCTAAAGCAAGACAAATGTCCATATTGTGGTGGACCACTTAGATCTCCCTATCCACCTAAGTTTTCTCCTCTCGACCCGTATGGCGAGTATAGAAGGAAGTTAAAACGTGAACTAGCAAAGAAAAAAGAGGTTAAGATATGATAATTAATCTTTGACTGTAACTTCGGTTTTTAATACATATCCTTCTACGAAAATGATTGTTATAATTATTTTGTCACCTACTGCGGGTTTTTTACCAAGTGCTGATGTACAATTGAGTATTTTTAATGTAGCTGAATCTCCTGGATTTATAGTGGTCGATCCGTTAATGATTGTAAATTCGCAGGCTGTGCCATTGATTTTAACTGTCGATATTTCCAGTTGCTCTATACCTAGATTTACGATCTTTATTATAACCGTTCCATTGGTATATGCATCAGCACTCATATTCGCATAAGGTACCACTGCAACATTTGATTTTGATATTTCATTAGACCACCGTGGTACAAGGCTGAAATTGTAGTAAACAGTAACATTAACTACTTGTGAAGCAGTGAGGTTAAGTCCAGTGTTTACTTTTAGTATGACGAATTCGCCGCTACTCAACGTAGAGCTACCATTAATTACTTCAAACCCGTAAAGTGTCCCGTTAACGGCAATATTACTGATCCTTAGGGGTAAGTCCATGGGGTTGACAGCTGTTATGATTACAATTCCATTGGTATATGCTGTCGCATTACTAATGTGGAGAACGAGTGGTGAAGTTGAAGCGATGCTGATATTAGCGGTTGCTATCAATGTTTTATTTGGAGCGCCAACAGGATGATACGTTACGTTTACCGTCACTACTTGTCCTATTATTAATGTCTTGTTAGAATTTAAGTCTATTACGAAAGTTGATTCATCGCTCGGGAGGAGCGTTAATGATCCATTAAGTATGCTAAATGTTGTTTCTGTCGAATTTACCTCTATAGAATCAACTGTAATTGGGAATTCTCCAACGTTTTTGACTTGAATAAACCCTATACCGTTGTTATAGATCGCGGATGTTATCTCATTAACATCGAGAAGTATTTCAGGAGTTTCTATAATGCTGGTGTTTATAGAGGCATAAATTCTATAACCGGGGTACTCTGGGACATTTGCTATAACTTTAATTGATACATTTTCGCCTATTGACCATTCTTTTCCAGTATCAACAAAGAGATCGATGGATTTTTTTGGTTTTACTCTTTGACTTCCGTTTATAGTTTCAAAGTCGTATAATTCGCCATTTATACGAACTTTTGAAAGAGAAATCTCGTGAATTCCAGTGTTATTAACCGTAATAACGAAAAGTCCATTAGCATAGGGATTTACATTCGTAATTTCCATTTTTGCCTCTAATATGCTGTAGTTTACCTCATAAATCTTAATAAAACGGTTACTTGAGATATAGGCGGGTTTAAATATTTTCTCGAAGAGTGTCCAGTGTCCTCGATCAATTAAAGACAGAGATCCATAGGGATCTGGTCGATAAGCCAAGTACTTATATCTCGACATGAAATCTAGCAAGTTTCGAAGGTATTTACTCTGAGGATCTGGTTCTCCGTAGAAAAGCATTTTATAGACTGTAGAGTTGAATAGCGTTCCCGTTGGGCTGGTAATTTCCCCGTAAAGACTTTCATTCACTAGTTCTGGGAAATGATCCTCTGCAATTCTAACCATCCATGGCCATTTAAACTCATCACCACCAAGCCCCGGAACACAGTATCCAAAAAAGACTAATACATGCGTTACATTGAACCATTTGTAAATCTTCACCGCTTCTGTTTCGTTTAACGCAAAAGCAGCTCCCATTAATGCAATTTGAGTACTGTTAAGGGTTGCATTGTCAACTATTGTTGTTTTATTTGCCACGGTATTTATCCAGTAACCATAATCCCACCAGGAAGCTACTATAGCGGTCTCCGGTAAATTATATCTCATCCACATGAGGGCTTCCTGCCAATCTGGTTCCCCGTTGGGTAGCATCTCTACTCCAGCCATGTACTTCGACGAAATAAGGGCCCCATAATATGTCGCTATAATAAGTAATGATGCTACAAAAATTAGGGTTACAATGGTGTATTCTGTACCGACAATACCAGAAATTCTTGCTCTTTTTCGCCTTGCTAGGGGCATACCCTCACGTATCTCCCTTAAAACCCCCACGAATGGAGAAAGAATTTGATCAATGGCGTACGCCGAAAGAAGACAGACAACCGGTGAAAGTATTAATATTAATCTTATCATGGACCCAGCAAAGTACGTGGTCGTCAACCCTAAGAGTATCAGGAAGATGTCTTCGTTTTTTAGTCGCTTAAACGAGAAGTATATTCCAAGAGGATAAACAAATAAAAGTATATTCAGATTAAAGTAAAATTCAGCCCATGAAGTGGCTGCATGTTCGGCTACAGAAGCTATTATACGCGCTTTTTCCCTATATAAAGGATTTAGCACCGTCCAGAACTTTCCACTTATAGGTTTAACATATTTTTCTAAGGTTTCGGTAAAGGGGAAACCAGTATACCATAAGTATGCAAAAACGGAAGATATAGCTATAACGACAGCTAGAATCAGATAACCGATAACTTTTCTTGGGATCTTAACCTTTTTAATGCGTTTAACTATTGTTGAATTACACACGAGTGGAGCTGCTTCATAAACGAACAGTAACGCCAATGCAACTAGAGCTGGGAGAAGATCTGTTTTTGTTAGTACACCTGGTCCAAGCCTTGGCACTCTTGTAGTTATGAGAAGACCTATGCTTATTGTTGCGGTATAGGTTAGAAGGAGCGTCTCAGAATATCTACGTGAAATAAGAAGTAATAATGCATAGAGAGCTAATAAATCATATACGTATACATACGCTCCCCACGATGCTGAAAGATATCCGAGAGTCAGTCCAGCCATAATTCCCGAGAGTAGGGATTCTCTTTTTAATGATCTTATAAAGAAGTAGAGTGTTACTATTATAAGTAGAATACCTATTGCTTCGTTATCAAAGAACCCTGCAGTTGTGCGTTGAACATATCCTGGTATGAAGGCGAGAAAGAAGGCTGAAAGCAATCCTGCCTTTGTGCTATCACTTATCTCTTTGGCAAGGAAAAACATCGCAATTGATGCTAACGCCCCCATAAATGCTGGAAAGAAGAAGCAAAGAGTTACTGGATCTATTTCAATTCCTAAAAACCTAACTATAAAGTATAGGGTTGCTGTTGTCCACGGTATTCCTGGAAAAGATGTTTTAGGCATATTACGCCCATAAGGATACCACGTGGAGATATTTGGAGGTTTTTCCATCCAATTAAACCAAGCGTCAAACCCGTGAGTTATAATATAGAGGGTTGATTTTAGCTGAAAATACGGATCGTATGCTTTAAGAATAACTCCGTAAGAGAAATATGGATAAACCCTTATCAATAGGGCGAAGAAGAATATTAAAATGAGTGATAAGTACAGAACCAACTTATCCTTTCTAATTTTTGCTTTGGGTATGGTGACTAATGATTTTAGCAGACTTCCGAACTTTTTTAGTCTTTCAGTCATTTTAACTCGGCCTCAACGAAACTGTTAGTTTACGCGTCAAAACTGTAACTACTTTAACACTTATCAAAAATTATTAAAAATTTCTGATCCATCTGTTGATAGTGACCGAATATAAAGAAAGATGGAGAATAAAGTTATGGAGGGAAAAATCTGGAAGATAGGATTTATCGTTAATCCCATAGCTGGTATGGGGGGAATTGTAGGGTTAAAGGGCACAGATGGAGAGGAAATATTAAAAAAGGCCATAGAGTTAGGTGCGCAACCAGTTGCACCCCAGAGAGCAAAAGAAGTCTTAAAAAATTTATTGCGATTAAAGAAGCAATTAAAGTTGATCACTTATCCCCACGAAATGGGTGAAAATGAAGCAATTAGCGTTAGTTTTTCACCTTTAGTTATTGGGAATATAACTCCGGGGCAAACAACTGCGGAGGATACCAAGCGGGCCGCAAAAGATATGAAAAAACTTAAGGTGGAATTGATTGTTTTTTGCGGCGGAGACGGTACTGCCTGTGACATTTATGAAGCCATTGGTGACAGTATTCCTGTTATAGGTGTGCCAACCGGAGTAAAAATGCATAGTGCAGTGTTCGCAGTAAATCCAAAGGCCGCAGCCGAGGTTGTGATTAAGTTTTTAACTGAGGGTCTTCCCCTAAGACGAGCTGAAGTTATGGACATAGATGAAGAAGCTTTTAGGGCTGGTATATTATCTGCAAAGTTGAAAGGTTATCTTTTAGTTCCATATGAACCTGAACTTATTCAAGGTGTAAAGACCTCCAGTCCTTTAACGGATGAAGAAGAGGAGAATAAGGTAGCCATAGCAAGGTATATTGTTGAAAATATGGATCCCGACACTTTTTATATTCTAGGTCCTGGTACAACCACCAAAGCTATCGCAGATCTCCTGGGTGTTGAAAAAACCCTACTCGGGGTCGATGTTATAAAAAATGGAAAAACAATTGCCAAAGATGTTGGAGAAAAAGAAATTTTAAAAATAATAGATGAACATAAATCTAAAATTATTATAACACCCATCGGTAATCAGGGTTTTATTTTTGGTAGAGGTAATCAACAAATAAGCCCTAGGGTTATTAGAAAAGTCGGCATTAAGAACATTATTGTTATAGCGACGAAATACAAACTTTCTACAATAAAATATTTGAGAGTTGATACTGGTGATGAGCATTTAGATAAAGAGTTAAAGGGGTATATTCGTGTAGTTACGGATTATAATGAGGAAAAAATTGTTAAAGTGGTCTAAATTATTCTTCTTCAAGTTTTTTCTTTAAATATTCAGCGTATTCTTCCGCGGTCATGAGATTTTTAATGTCGTTTTCTAGGTTTGTCGGTTCTATAAGAAGCATCCAGCCTTTCCCGTAAGGGTCATCTTCTACTATTTGTGGCATGTCTTCCAGTTCGATGTTAACTTCAATCACCTTAC
This sequence comes from Candidatus Baldrarchaeota archaeon, assembly GCA_016840485.1. Classification (GTDB taxonomy): domain Archaea; phylum Asgardarchaeota; class Baldrarchaeia; order Baldrarchaeales; family DXJG01; genus DXJG01. The sequence goes on along the minus strand of JAEOSG010000024.1, from coordinate 10,230 downwards.
CGGATACTGGAGAATAAAGGTCTTCTGTGGCCTTTTCGGACTCTATTTCTCCGAATGGTTGCTTAAACTCTACTTCATCACCTACATTAACTTCAAAACCCACATAAGTTATGTTACCAAGTTGTTTTCGGGCGTAGTCCGTAATTCCAATTCTAACCTTTCCATTTTCCTTTTTTAACCATTCATGAGTATCGGTATAATATAAATCTTCAGGAACCTCATAGTCGTTTATCTTCATTTTATCACCCTCCTAGGTACTTTCTTTTCTAGTATAACCATATTTTTCCGTATCGTAAAAGGGCCACTTAACTATTTTCGCATCCACAAATTTACCTCTAATATTTATTTGGACAACTTCACCTGTTTGCGCATATTCAGAATTTACAAGTCCAAGCCCTATTCCCTTTTCGAGTATCGGTGAAAAAGCACCACTTGTAACATATCCAATTTTTTCATTACCCCTTAATATCTCATAGCCGTGTCTTGGAACTCTACGTCCAAATAATTCTAATCCTACTCTTTTCCTCTTTACTCCTTCCTCTTTTTGTCTTAATAATGCCTCCCGACCTATAAAGTCTCCTTTCTTAAATTTTACAACAAAACTCAGTCTAGCTTCAAGCGGAGAAATGTTCTCATCAATGTCATTCCCATATAGAACCATTCCAGCTTCAAGTCGTAGTGTATCTCTTGCACCCAATCCGCAAGGTTTGATCCCGTACTCCTTACCAGCTTCCAAAATTTTCTCCCACAATTCTACTGCCTTTTCTTTTTCTGAAAATGGAACATCTAACATAATTATTTCAAAGCCGTCCTCTCCAGTATATCCAGATCTGGATACTATAGTATCGTATCCTCCAAGTTTTGTCAACATACACCAATATCTCTTTATCTCGCTAAGGTCGTCACTAGTAAGCTTTTCAAGTGTAGATTGAGCTCTTGGGCCCTGAACAGCAAACATGCAAGTTATATCAGAGATGTCCTCGATTTTAACATCGAAGTCTTGTGATTTCGCTTTAAACCACTTGTATATTTTTTCTCTATTCACAGCGTTGGTAACCATTACGTATTTGTTATCTTCAATTTTAAATAGAGTTATATCGTCTTTTATTCCGCCTTTCTCGTTGCAAACAACAGAGTAATGTCCTTGCCCAAGTTTTTTTAGTCGTTTAACGTTATTTGTAGTTACATATTGCAAGAAACTTTCAGCGTCACTCCCACTAATTAGAAAACGCCCCATATGTGTGACGTCAAAAATTCCTACACTTTCCCTGACAGCCATATGTTCTTTGATTATTCCACCGGTGTCTTTGTACCAAAGAGGCATATGCCACCCGACAAATTCCACCATTTTTGCTCTTTTCTTATGCCACTCATATAAGTGAGTTTTACGAAGAACCATGGTGTGCCACCAACTTAAATTTATAATCACTAACACTTAACAACATTTTTAAGGTTTTCATTGTGAAGAAAAAATAAAATGTCTAATAACTCGGTGAGCTAAGTTAAATCATATCCGCAAGCGTATTAGATCTGTAAATATTTTAAAATTTTCAGCGGGTACTAAGGTGTCAGAATGTACTTTATTTTGATGTGATGAGGTATGAAGATATGGGGGAAAATTGCCAATATTCCGGTGGGTGACGATTATAGTGTAGTTGTTGTTGGAATTCTAAACGTTAGTCCTGAGTCGTTTTACAAAGGCTCCATCGCGAAGTCAAAGAAGGAAATAGAAGAAAAAGCATTAAGAATGGTTGAAGAAGGAGCCAAAATAATAGACGTGGGAGCGATGTCTACTGCGCCAGGAGTTCCTCCCATTTCTCTTACGGAGGAAAAAAGGCGCATGTGTTTCGCTATACGCACATTGCGTGATATTATTGACGTTCCGATAAGTGCTGATACATTTAGAGCAGAAGTTGCAAATATTGCATTAAGAGAAGGAGCTACTATTGTAAATGATGTTAGCGGTTTGAAAGCTGACGAAAGGATGGCTCAAATAATTTCAGAATACGAAGCATCGGCCATTGTTATGGCTGCTGAGACTCGTCCTGGGGATATAGGGAAAATTCAAAAAATAAAAGATGCTCTTCGACAAAGTTTGCGAATTGCCAGGGATGCTGGTATTCCTGAAGAGAAAATTGTTATAGATCCTGGAATCGGTTTTGGAAAGAGGGTTTCAGAAGATCTTCATATACTTAGGAATTTAAATAGGCTAAGAGCTCTCTGTAGACCTATTTTGGTGGGAGTTTCAAGAAAATCGTTTATAGGGAAAATCCTTAACCTTAAAGACCCGAACGAGAGGTTGATTGGTAGTCTAGCGGCAACCGCTATTGCAGTATATAATGGTGCTCATCTAGTAAGAACCCATGACGTTAAGGAGACTTTACAAGCAGTCAAAATAGCCGAAGCAATTAGAAGAAAAGTTGTAAGTTCGAATGCAAAAGAAATAAGCGTCACATTACTGTATACTTCTGGTTATCTTGGCGATATAGAGGACTTACTTATCAAGATAGGTGTTGATCGACAAGCTTTGAATATATTTAATCAAAAATCAACATACATTGCCATACTCGTTGAAAACATTAGTACCCCAGCTGCGTTAATTATTAAACAAGAAATGTTAGCATGCGGTGGAGATGCTGCCTTGCCAAAAGAGATGATAGACTTCCATTTAAAAAAAGGTTCTATCATCATTTTTGGAACCTACGCTCAATATAGAAGATTAGTGAGAAAGATAGAAAAAATGCCCTTCAATCTCGATGTTATTGCAAAACTTTTGAGACAAATATTGGGAGTGTGTGAGGAAAGTGGTTATGACTCTTATACCGATTAAAACTAGAGTGATTACTCCAGGCGACGATATAGTTGAAGTCATTCTCGAGTCTTTGGAGAAGATAGAAGAGAAGATTAGAAATAACGATATACTAGTTTTAGCTGAAACCGCTGTTGCAACAGCTGAAGGAAGAATTATAGAATTAAGCAAAATACAACCCAGTTCCAAGGCTTTTGAATTAGCTAGGAAATATGATGTTGCTCCTGAACTGGCCGAATTAATTTTACGTGAGGCTGATGAAATTCTTGGCGGTGTCCCCCACGTTATCCTTACTCTAAAGCGTGGTGTTTTGATTGCTAATGCTGGGATTGATAAATCTAATGCTCCACCAGGTTGCGTTGTCTTATTACCCAGAGACCCCATGAAAGCCGCTGAAGAAATTAGGAGACAAATATTCGAGAGAACTGGCAAGAAAATTGGCGTTATAATTGCTGATAGTAGAACTCAGCCATTAAGACTTGGAACGATAGGCGTTGCTTTAGGTGTTGCTGGTTTTGTACCAGTATCTGATGAAAGGGGAAAATTAGACATATTTGGGAAACCATTGATGATAACAAGACGAGCAATAGCTGATAATTTAGCATCCGCTGCGGAAGTTTTAATGGGTGAAGCTGGAGAGATGATTCCAGCAGTTTTAATCAGAGGTGCACCCGTCACATTTACTGATTATACAGTTAATCTTGAAAGCATGCTGATATCGCCAGAAGAATGTCTTTATATGTCCATTTTCAAAAAATTTATCAAAAAATCCAGGGAATAAATATCGCCGGTTTCTTGCAAGCTACGACTTTATTAAGCTCCTTTTTACTGTCATAGTCGTAAAAACTATTATAAACTAAGGTCCGCTTTTAAGGATCTCGAATACCTTCTTCGGATATTATGAAAACAACTTCTCCTTCAGGTAGGTATGGTGAGTCTACAAGTCTGCAGATTCTTCTGTTATCTTTGCTGCGTCTTAAATACAGCCTTGTTTGAGGTACATGCGCCAATACGTGGCCACCTACTGGCTCGGTGGGGTCTCCGAAGAATACATCGGGTCTAGCCATTACTTGGTTTGTCACAAACACGGCAATATTTTCGATGTCAGCTAGTCTTTGTAGGGTATGTAGGTGTTTATTCAATTTTTGCTGGCGTTCTGCTAACATTTCCCTTCCTGGATATTCTGCCCTGAAGTGAGACATTATTGAATCAATTATCAAAAGTTTTACGTTCTGTTCTGATATTATTTCTTGTGCTTGTTGAGCTAGTAACATTTGGTGATCAGAATTATATGCTCTCGCATAGATTATGTTTTTTAGGGCTTGTTTAGGGTCTAATCCTACGGCTTGAGCCATCTGGTATATCCTTTCTGGTCTAAAAGTTCCTTCTGTGTCTATGTAAATGGCCCTTCCTTCTAACCCACCCTTTTCTGGAGGTAATTGGACATTTACTGCCAATTGATGTGCAAGTTGTGTTTTTCCTGTTCTATAAGCTCCAAAAACTTCTGTTATGGCCTGGGTTTCTATTCCTCCTCCAAGCAATCTATCTAGGTTTTTTGAACAAGTTGTTATTTTTCCAACGTGTTGTCTTCGTTCATAAATTTTATCTGCAGTCTCAAACCCAAATTCTAAGGCTTGTCTTGCAGCTTCGATAATTTTTTGGGCTGTTGTCTGTCCTATGTCTGCAGCTGCAGCAAGTTCGGATGGTGTTGCAACAGCTATTGAAGCTATACTCTTATACCCCGCTTCGCTTAGCTTTTTTGCTATGGATGGCCCAACACCTGGTAAATCCATTATTTCTTTGGGTCTTTTCTTTTCCTTGGAAATTTTGGACCCTCCATTTATCTCTATTTTTATCGGTACCACATATGTTTATGAGTTTTTCTAATCATCTTGCAACTAAATCATCCCGATTTGTATGGCCACTAGTTCAGTTAAGGATATGCTTATAAGCTTAAAAACTTGTATAGAGATTCATGAATCAGCATCATGGAGGGTTCTACATGGCTCGTCTTTGGTGGCCTAAAATACTAAAGAAACCTAGATTACGTTTAGAGAAGCCTAGACTCAAAATACCTAGAAAGACTCCGTCACCAGATGCGCTTTTCATACTTGCGATGTCGTTCATTCTCTTCATACTTGGTGGAGGCATGTTTGCCGTCGTAAATTATAAGACGCTACCTGAGGGCTTCATGGTTATGGGTGAGTTAACACGTCAAACTGTAATTGAGGGACTAGTTGCCTTTACTTTCATGGTGATCGGATTTATTGGATTCATGGTAATATACCAGAGTACAAAGCACGTTTATAGACCAAATTATGCGAAAACCTTATTGCTTATGGGAATTGTGTTAGCGCTTATAGGATATATAGGTTTAAATTGGCTACTTTTAAAGAAGGCCCCAGGAATATTTGGAAGGAGATAATATAATTACCAAGGCTCCTTTTTTAATTTAAACATATATCCAATAGCATTTGAAGTTAAATGAATTACAGGCGTTATTATTACAAGAATAACGATGTATTTTAACTGTAAGGGATTTATTAGATTAGAGAAGACTACTGCGCCTAAAAGGAAATCCAATTGGTCAAGTAAAGGTGCAGGCGCTCCTCTTCTCAAACCGAACCTTCTCTTTACAAATGACCCAACTAGATCACCAAACATTGCCCCAAACGATAGAAGGAAACCCCTTAGAAGCGACGACTTAACAAGAAAGACGACATAGATGTCCACTACATAGTAAATCGATATTAGCTCCAAAATATACGACGACGACATTGCTTGTATCCCGCTTACAATAATACCGACCAGAACTCCGCCCACAAAACCTCCAATGGTTTTCCCGTCCCCAAATATACGTTTCCCGTCTATGAAAAATTTACCAAAATCTATGGGAGGCCCCCCACTAAATATGACTGCAAAAGCGTTTGCGACGTATGCGGGTAAGATAAACCATAAGGCTAGTAGTATTTCGAGCCATAAGGGCAGCATGCTATCACCTATTTTAGACCATTTGATGTTATGAGGAAGGTTACCGATATGCCTAACGGTTTACTATAATGTTTTACTATTTCTGCTCTTCGTTTGACGCCCTTTTCTCGAACGAATTTAATGACTATACTGGCCCACCAATTTATAATACTGGACGCAACAGCTTCTAAATCTTCTTCTTTGAATGAAGATCTCACTTGATTCGTCAAAAGAACTGCAACATTTTTTTGTCTAGCTATTTTAAAAAGAAAAGCCATTTGCCGGTTAAGTTCATGCTGTAAGATATGAGTATTTCTGTATTCTAACAGTTCTGCCCGGTATAACCTAGTTATTGTATCAAAAATTATAAGACGCGTGTTTTTATCGCACATATCATCAAGAATATCAATCAAATCAGATTGATCGCTAAAAGTAGATGGATGAAAAACAATAATTTTTTCTACTATAAACTCAAAATAATCTTTGGAGATCTGTTTAAGTCTTTCAATTGAAAATGACCCCTCTGTATCAATAAAAACGGTTTTATATCCATTTAAAGCCGAATTAACTGAACACTGAAGAGCAAAAGTCGTTTTTCCAGTACCTGCAGGACCGTATATATGAGTTATATGGCCAATGGGGATGCCTCCACACATCAATTTATCTAACTTCTCACAACCTGTTGTTAGAGAGCTTACCATCCTCCTTCCTCATCTCAAGTATTTTTAGTGAAATGATAAAAACAAATATATTTAACTGCAAAACCTATTTATGAAATCCCCCCGTAAAACGTGGAGTAGTGAGTACATGGTAAGAGTAGCGGTAATAACAGAAAAACCAAGAATCTTCCATTTAATTTCAAAAGAACTTAAGGAACTTGGTATTCCATATTATAGTTTATTCCTTAAAGGAGAAATACCCAAAGATGTAACTATAATCCTTACAAGCACGGAAGAAATGGAAAAAATACCTAAGAATATCAGTGCACACATTATAGCAACAAGCGCCAACATAAACGACATTAAAAAAGCAATTTTGAAGTTAAAAGTTCTATTAAGTGAAAGTGGAAGAAAGGGGCAGGTTATAATAGGTATAGATCCTGGAGATGTATATGGTGTTGTTGTAACTTTTGGAGGAAAAGTAATTGATACAGGTCTCTTTCATTCACCTCACGAAGTCATTAAGTATATAAAACTTGTACAAAATGCTCTGTTACAATTTTCAGATGGAGAATTAATCATAAGAATTGGTAATGGTTCTCCTTTGCATCAAAGATGGCTTTTTAGATATCTTAGGAATATTCGGTTACGTGCTCACTATGAAATTGTTGATGAAACATATACCACAATGACTAGAACTAAATTCAGGAAGAGAGATATTACTGCTGCTATGCTCATATCCAAAAAGAGAGGAAGAACTGTAAATATTGATCATATTAATATATCGCTGAAACCAGGAGAAATAAAATATATTCAAGCCAAAAGTAGAATATTATCTAATGGCAAAATAACGATAAGCTGGGATCTTGCAGAAAAGGTAGCCAAAGGTGAATTGTCTTTAGAAAAAGCTGTAAAAATCATGGAGAATCACATGAAAACTTGGAGATAAAAATGTCCAAGATGGTTTTTGAAGAAAAGGTAGAAGAAAAGGGTTATCAGATTTCCATACTATGTATAAGACTTGCCAATGGGATAATTATTATTGTTACAGATACTACGTACAAAATTGGAACGATTGCAATGGCAACTCCTTCAAAAATTCCTGAAATTAGCAAAAAAGCAATTTCGTCGCTGCTTACAGCCTTTGACATGAAAGGAGAGGTCGTTGCCCGCGCTATTGCGGAGAGATTAGCCACAGAACTTGGCATGGCTGTTTTAGCAATAGTTAACCTAAAGGAAAAGAACTTAGACCGATATAAAACTGTAGTTAAGGGTATTAACAATTTAATAAAGAAAATTAAGGGACAGTGAGAAATTTGGAATTTATTGTCGCATTAACTGGTGCAAGTGGAATAATATACGGTGTCCAGCTTTTGAAGTATTTTAAAAAAATGGGAGTAAAAACCCATTTAATTATTTCAGAACCAGCTAAAGTAATTATTAAACATGAATTGAATTTGAATATAAAAGAGGTAAAAAAACTCGCAGATTTCACCTACGATCCTCGCGATTTTACGGCACCTATCGCTAGCGGATCATACCGATCAGATGGAATGATAATTATACCCTGTAGTATGAAAACCCTCTCTGCAATAGCTAACGGTTATGCAGATAATCTCATTACTAGAGCCGCAGAATGTATGTTAAAAGAAAAAAAGCCGCTAATTCTTGTTCCCAGAGAAACTCCCTTATCCATAGTTCATCTAAAAAATATGGTTAAAGCCGCAGAAGCAGGTGCAATAATAATTCCTGCGATGCCAGCATTTTACCATAAACCCAAAACCATTGAAGACCTTATAAATTTCGTAATAGGTAAAGTTCTCGACATGCTGGGTATTCAACATGATTTGTATAAAAGGTGGGGAGAGAAGTGAGCCTAAGAGATTTTATGTCAGAGCTAGAACAGGAAGCCAAAGAGTTGATAACTATCAGGAAAGAATTGAGCACCAAATATGAAATAGCAGCTGTAATTAAAAAATTTGACAACGGCAACGGACCAGCACTTCTTTTCAAAAAAATTAAGCAAAAAAATGGATTCATAGTAGCAAACATCTGTGGCACCAGAAAAAGAATTTGTAAAGCTTTAAGAACCACCATCGACAAACTACATGAAAAAATATCAAATGCGATTAAAAATCCAAAGAAGCCAAAACTCACTGAATTTCCCTTTTCCAAACTTAATAAAGACCTCCCAAATATAAACAATCTTCCAATACTTACCCATTACGAAAAAGACCCTGGACCCTATATAACAGCTGGAATTGTGTTTGCAAAAGACCCAAAAACCGGTACCCAAAACGCATCGATACACAGAATATTGGTTATTGATAAAAAACACTTAGCCATAAGAGTTGTGCCGAGACATTTGTATAGAATAATAACAGCTTACTGGAAGGAAAAAAGAGATGTTCCTGTAGCCATTGCCATTGGAACACACCCAGCAGTTCTAATTGCTGCATCATCACCTGCCCCTTATGGTGTAGATGAACTTCACGTAGCAAATACCCTTCTTAGAGGGGCTCTAAAAACTGCCATATGTCCATATACCGGATTAGAGGTTCCAGCGGAGGCGGAAATAATTATTGAGGGAAAAATTTTATACGGCAAAGAGGTCGATGAAGGGCCGTTTGTTGATTTAACGGGTACGTACGATGTTGTGAGAAAACAACCTGTAATAAAAATAGAAAAAATGTATTATAACCAAGACGATTTTATTTATCAAGTTATTCTTCCCGCAGGAAGCGAACATAAGCTATTGATGGGTCTTCCAAGGGAAGCGCAGATATGGGCTACCGTCAAGTCCATCGTACCTGATGTAAGAGGAGTCCATCTAACTTTAGGCGGTTGTGGATGGTTACATGCAGTCGTTTCCATTAAGAAGCAAACTGACGGTGATGCTAAGAACGTTATTTTAGCCGCCTTTGCAGCTCACCCAAGCCTTAAACATGTTGTTGTAGTTGATGAAGATATAAATCCTTACGACATGGGAGAAGTGGAATGGGCAATCGCAACAAGATTTAATGCCTCTCGAGATTTAGTGATAATACAAAATGTTAGAGGTTCAAGTTTAGATCCCTCTGCAGATCAAATCACCCTGTTGACTACAAAAATGGGAATTGATGCTACAAGACCGTTCACTAAACCTAAAGAAAAATTCGAAAGAGCAAAAATACCCCTGGAAGAAAAAATTGACATCAACAGCTTAACAGAGGAAGATAATTAATGTTTCTAACTAAAGAAGAAGAAAAAATGCTCGATGGAGAGTATGGAGAAGCTACTAGGCTAGCCATGAGATTAATTGTTAAAGTTGGAGAAGCTCTAGGTGCCCAAAAATTAATTAACATAAACAGCGCGCAAGTTTCCGGAGTATCGTATAAGAACATTGGAGATCCAGGTATTCAACTTCTGGAAGACTTAGTTAGACTTGGAGGAAAAAGTAAAATATTATCAACACTTAATCCAGCTGGTATGGACATAAAAAATTGGAAAAAAATGGGAATCCCTAAGGAATTCGCTGAAAAGCAACTAAAAATAATTAGTTTGTACATGCAAATGGATATTCTACCAACATGCAGTTGTATACCTTATCTAATTGGTAATTCACCAAAATATAGGGAACACGTAGCATGGGCAGAATCCTCCGCAGTAACGTACGCTAACTCGGTTTTGGGTGCAAGAACAAATAGAGAAGGTGGGCCATTAGCCCTTGCATCAGCCTTGACGGGAAAAACAGCTTTTTACGGTTTTCATATGGAAGAAAACAGATTTCCAACACATTACATAGAATTAAAG
>JAEOSG010000087.1 GCA_016840485.1 Candidatus Baldrarchaeota archaeon | reverse complement strand
AAAGAACTGAAACACCAGTATAATCTTGAATCTTAAGCTCCCTAGCAAGTAAACACATGTCTCTTTTACCTCTAAAAGATAAACCAAAAACCCTAATTTTCTTTCTCTCAACAATTTCCTTTAATTCCTCAATAGGTCTATCAGTTTCATTCCCAGTCCTAACAGCCCAAATAATACGTCGATTTCCCCCTACAACATAAGGTAAAAGAGCAGCAAGAATAACAGGTGTTTTACCAAAACCAGTAGCAGCATGAATACAAACATTAACCTTTTCCCTAACCCCTTTTTCGATAAATTCAATAACTTCATGTTGATGTTCACGTAAAGAGTAAGGAAAAAATCTAAGATCCACCATGACAAACACCAATATAAACATAAATAAAAGCGAATGTAAAACTTCTAAACTTTCCTATTAACACACTAATATCAAAATTAGATAAATCACACCTTCCTTACAGAATTCATTCACAATCAAAGAAGCAAACATAGTTTTATTCAATCAACTTATAAATAAAAAAGATAGATGAATTTAAGGTGTCTTTTTAAACTTCTTTATCAATGCTACTACAGCGACCAATGTAACAATTGTTATCGCAGCGAAAAACAGTAGTTTTCTACGCGTCGACGGAGGTACTTCTCCTTCTTCCATTATTGCCTTTGAAGTATATACCACTATTTCTGGATCATTATCTACACGGTAACCATCCCACTTCGGGAACGAAGTAGTTACTATGTAAGTTTCCCTATCCACCAACCACTGTGACACGCTGTCACCCGTTTCAGATTCGTACATTGCTTTAAACGCTGAAAATGGCTCTGTAGCAGAATATGCCGTGTAAGTTTTATTGTCTTTACCCCAAACATATGTTGTTCCTCCGAACTTCATATCTGCTACACTAGCATTTTGAACAACGTATGAAAACCTAGCTCCTACCGTAGCATCGTCAGAATCAACGGCAGCTTTCTCTGCAGCAAATGTTGAACGAGTAACATTAGTTAGTTTTGTGAAATACGCTATGGCAAGTGACTTACCTTCCAGTTCAGCTGTAGTGTTGAAATCTAGCAACTCCCAGTTTCCAATGTATTGATCAATTTTCATCGATGCATGATTGTTCAGTTCTTCTTCACCCGTTTCCTCCACTGAGAAATGCACTATGAGTGACAATTTATCTATGGTTGCTCTGGAAACAGCATAGTCAAAGTCCGTAGGAATAACACCAATTTCACCTGTTGAAGACAGATAATATCTCCATATGCTTCTAAGACCTCTACTAACTCTTGTCGGATATAATATACCACTTACATTTTCCAACGTAACTCCGAAATCAACAGTTTCATTATCAGGTACAGTTTCTCTTCCGCTTGAATTAACCGAGTTGAATGGTCGCTTAAACACAATGTTGTCAACGTTGTTTATCAAGAAGGTATGAGAGACTTCGTAGGGCATCGGAATGCCGTTGGTGACATTAAAGGTTGCTGCACCATTTTCATCAAAATCATCGTAAAGTAGGAGCCCTGCATAAGAAGTCTTAAGCGTAACCCAGTTCACAGAGTTTTCTGAAACGGCTGTTCTATATGTTTGTAAGGTTGCAAAGTGGAACCATGTCCATTCGAACCTAGATGTGTTAAGCCACCAACGTCTACCACTGTATTCCTCTGACGTAATGTTTCTCGTCAATGGTGCTAAAGCCCAGTAACCAGACTTGGGCTTATCTTTCTCCGTGTTCCAAATTGTGCTGTTGATTTTCTGCATGGTCTCCTGGTTTACAACAGTTTTATTCTCCGCATAATACCAGATGAAGGTCTCAGACCATGAAACATCCCAGACATGGTGCACAGTACCCATCCAGGCCAAGGTCAACAGTTCATCCCCAGTCACATCTTTATCTGGATTCCACAATATTTTCGCAAACAGAACTTTCCAAGTCTTCGTAATGTTGGCATCAACAGACCAAATGCGTTCAACATAATATTGATCATCTGTTGTCGATAGGTCACCATCAAGGTCTAAAGCACCGTTGGGAGCTACCGCCCACTGTCGACCCCACCAATTAGGTGTCTCTCCAACTGTGAAAAACGATGGTTGATGCAACACAGCACCCTTAACAAAGCTCATTTTACCAGTTGAAGTGTAAAAATCTACCTTATACCAGTATACACCATCCGCTGGCTCCTCCGTAAAACGACACTGAAAGTTCAAAATCAGAATACCTGATGTAGCCTTCTTAGACATATTCTCAACTTCAAACGCTGAAGGCAAACTGGTATTTTGCTTTGAGTCTAAATAAATTGGTGGTTCATAAGGAATTAATGTTCGATTTTCGTACCATGCACTGTAGCTATCTGCTGTAACATCGTATTCGATGTGAATATTTAAACTTGAGAAGAAGTTTTTCCTTAAAATAATCGTTGAAATTGTTGTGTTGACAGATATCAGGGAGCTCATGGTGTTGTTGTCTGCTGCAAGCCCGATAGTTAAGTTGAATGGCTCCTCTTTGTCCACATGTCTCAACACATTTCCCGTGGTCGGATCTACTATTTTGTGTAGGCTCAGTGGCGTATTTATTCCTAATACGTAAAACAGGCGTTCCTTCAAATCTCTTCTAACAGCGTTGCCATGTTCATCTAAAACTTTAATTTGAAATATTAGACGCACACCGCTTGCCATGTTTTCTGTGAAATATCCTGCCCAAGTTACCTGGCCATCTGTGGCTCCACTAAGCGTATTGTTCAAAACAAATTTGTCCTGCGTAGCATTATACTCTACAATGTGTTCGTAGCGTTTTATGCTACTATTCCATGTGAAGTACTCGCAACCAATGCCAACTTCAATGTCGCCGTTTTCATATTTGAAAACAAGCTTAATACGAACATTTATGTCCCTTGTTACAGTTTTTCTCGTGAAAGGATTGTACAAAGTAACTGTCACAGTTTTCTTTTCTCCTGTAGGCAAAAGCCATACAGCATAGCTAATATTTCCGCTCGGATAGTTTATTCGAAACATTATCGTTTCATTGTGAAGCACTGTCCACGTTTCTTCACCTTGTTCATTTAATATTTCAAAAGTGTATTCTCTTGGTGAACCTAGTATTAACTCTGGGAACAAATCTTCTAAACAATACTGACTCCAAGAAGGTACAATCTTCTTATCTTTGGTATCCATTATGTACATCCATGAACTGTATGCACCGTTTGGCGCATTTTCACCAAATCTGCCGACAAATTCAACAACATAGTTTTTCGATCCATTAGTGAAACTGCACGACGTAACATTTAAATCGAACACTCTTTCCCCGATCTCCAGCGATACATCGCTCTTAGATCTATCTATTACTATGCTTCTAGCTCTCCACTGTTCGGCCCCGTTTTCAACACTTAGCCAGAGGGATACTGTTGCTGTGACGTTTGGCTCCTTGAGATGCAATATAATATTTACCAACTTTAAATCAGCATCTTCATCGAAAATGTCTTTGGGGATTGTTGCTACAATTTTAAACCATTCATCATAATTAATTGAATTATCAGTCAATGGTGTTCCATTTGGGTATTGATAACCTATTTCAAGAGTTGGACCAAACTCCCACCTACTGCGTTGTCTACTAATTTCAATCGTACTGGTGTTGCTAATTTCCTTCCAATCTACTACGATTTCACCGGTGTCGCTGGTTTGAGCAGCAGTTTCTGGCGTTGATGGCGGTAGAAGTAGAACTAACAGTAATATTATAGTTAAAAATTTTAAATATTTGATAACGGTGTTTTTTCTCACGTTTTTCACCCATTTTTACACTACTTATTTTAAGCTAAATTGTTGCAGTATGTATTATAACTTCATATTCACTTTTATCTGTAGCCCCAAGGCAGGCGACATGCATGTATAATGAAGTTTTACTTACATTTAAACATACATGAAAAGAATAATTATCTATTTAAGAAAAACCTACATTCCAAAACAAAAACTCACAATAACAATGAGAAGAAAAGAAAAATAGCCGAGTTTAATCTTCGTATCCAATCAAATTTGTAACTAAACTCTGATACCTAAAACCTTCCAAAGTAATTCCTTTCTCAGCTGCTAAATGAATAGCTAAGAAATGTAAAGGAATAATATTCACGATAGGAGCGAAAATCTCAGACAACCTAGGTACTCTTAACAAAAAGTTTGAAACTTCTTTCAGACCATTGTTCTCCTCATCGCTAACTACGTATGTTAATGCACCTATTTCCTTTAAAGCTTTCAGCAACTGCATCGTTCTATTGAAACTTTTACCTGAATGAGCAAAAACAACCACCGGAGTATTCTTTTCGATAGGAAACATCTGATAATGGCAAAATTCCTCAAGTTCAACAGCTTCACTATGCATCCAAGCCAATTCCTTCATCTTAGCCATGCCGAAAAGAGCGGAGGCATAGCACGGACCCCCACCAGTTAAATGAACATGTTCACCCATAGAAAACCTTTTTGCAGCTTCCATATTTCTCTCCATATTCTCGCGACTTATAACTTCTTTAGCTTTCAGTGGTAAAGAGAAAATTTCTTTCTTGAATTTCTCAAATTTCTCATCTGGAAGAAAGCCACATTTATTGCCTAGCCATAAAGCCAAGGTGGCACAAGCTGCCATAGCTGTTGTTGAAGTAGCTGTAGGTGAACCAAAAGTATCATCAACTTTCGTTAAAATAGTATAATCTGAGATTCTAGCAATAGGCGAATCCCTTTCGTTAGTAATTGCTACAACTTGAGCTGTATTATCTTTGGCTTTCCTTACAGCTTCAAGAGTTCTCGCTGTTCTACCAGATGCTGAAAAAGCAATAACCACAGTTTTATCCGAGCATTTCGTGTATTTAGCGAGTTCTAATGCTTCTTCGGCACATGTCATAATGTTAGAAAATTCTCTAAACATGTATTTACCTGCTATTCCTGCAAAGAAACTGTCTCCACAACCTGTAAGTAAAATTTGACCTATACCTTTCTTTAATAGTGCCTCGGATATTTCTTCTGAAACTTTCCAGGAGCTTTCAATAGTCTTTTCAAGATATTCAGGTTGCTTAATAACGACAGATTTTATTCTCTTGAGGAAATTTGACATTTCCATAACATTCTCACACTCCAATAGCTAGACAATACATTAATAAGATATCGTAAATTAAACCATAAAGTATTCGTTTCTGAGAGATGTAATTGAAGATATGTGTAGATTTTCGATACGCTCTTAAAAGGATTGAACAAAGTAGCTATAACTTCTTTAATACCTATGTGGAATCGGATGAAAAATGGTGAATTGTGATGGAAGAAGTGGTTAAGAAGGGAGTAGGTGGGGTCGTGTTTAGAAAGATAGTAGTAGAGGCTAAACTGCTAAGTCCACTCAAAAATTTTTCTCTAGACATACAATATGTGGAGTATAGAAAAGATCCTCTTTTAGACAGATGGACTAGAATAAACATATTGAGAGCATCGAGAACAAAACAAGTAGAAGAGAGAAATGGAAAGGTGTTCGAAGAAATAGTTAGGGAAAGTGAAGTTAAATGTCCGTTTTGCCCAAAAAGGGTTTCAAGCGATACACCCATGTTTACCAGCAATCTCGTAGATTCTGGTAGATTCAAAAGAGGTTCGTTTATTTTGTTTCCAAATATGTTTCCCTTCGCTAAATATCATTGCGTAGGTATAATTTCCAGAGAACATTATTTAGAATTAAACAAAATTTCACAAGATATCTTGGAAGACTGTTTAATCAGCTGTAGAGACTTTTTCAAACTAATAACAGCTAAAGATCCGGATGCAAGATACATAATGGTAAATTTAAACCACTTACCTCCAGCTGGGGCCTCAATAATACATCCACACGTACAAATAATTCAAGATTACAAACCAACAACCATGCTTAAGAAAATACTGGAAGCATCAGAAAACTATTATAAAACTTATGGAAGCTGTTTCTGGGAAGACTTGGTGGAGTCGGAGATAAAAATAGGTGAAAGACATATTTTAAGAGGAGAAATATTAGATTGGATTGCATCCTTTGCTCCCTTAGCGGATAAAGAGATTATTGGAATATGCAGAACACGTAAAGAATGTTTCATCGATCTAAGTAACGATGAACTTATAATGATGGCCAAAGACATATCAACCATATTATCTCTTCTACACGATAAGCTTGAAGTTAAAAGTATTAATATGTCCGTGTATAGCGCCCCCATAGGGCTAGAATGCAAGCATTTCAGAATTCATATCCGAATAATATCGCGAAGCAAACCAACAACTCTATATACAAACGATAGAGGTTTCATGGAAGTTCTTCAAACCGAACCTGTTGTTACATCTCTCCCAGAAACCATAACACGCACACTTAGAAATTAATCGAAAATCGCTGAAAAAATAGATTAAATTTAGCGGTCAAACTAAAAGAAATGAAAATTTTTGGTTGAAGTTTTAGCCTTTAATTACCCAGCCTACCATTCCTTTAACATAGTACTTCTGGAAAACAGCATAAATTATGACTGGAACTATCATAACTAATATAGCGCCAGCACACAGTGCATCCCAAGGTGTGTGATATTTTCCTTTCATCCAAACAAGGCGTTGAGTGGCTACTAGCTTATCAGGAGAGTATATAATAAGTAAAGCGAGAAAGAAGTCGTTCCAAACCCATGTAAACTGCAGAGCAGTTACTGAAAGCAAAGCTGGCAACGACATTGGAAGTACAATTCTCAGAAATATTTGGAAGTCTGAAGCACCGTCTACTCTTGCAGCTTCCTCTACTTCGATGGGAAGCGTAAGGAAAAAGTTCCTTAGAAACAGAATAATCCATGGAAGTCCCCACGCAGTATGAACAAGAATTAAGCCTAAATACGTGTTTATAAGCCCGAGATTGATCATTATTCGGAAAAGCGGTATGGCAACCATTTGCTGCGGCATTGCCATCATAATTATGATGGTAAGGAAAAGATACGTTTTAACTGGAAAACTAAATCTCGCAAAAGTATAGGCTGCAAGTGCTGCAATAAACACTGGCGTAATCATTGCAAGAGACGCAATTATGAACGAGTTAAGAAGACCTCTACCTAGTGGAGTAGTTGGGTGATTCAAAGCTTCTACAAAATTTTCAAGTGTAGGATGAAACTCTTTGAAATTCCACCATCCATGTAAAACCTCTCTTATAGGTCTTATTGCCACCATAAAAATACTGACAACTGGCAAAATCCATACTACACCAATTAACAATGCTACTACGTGAGCTACTACTGTAGAAACTTTTCCTTTCATTTTCTTCCCACCGCCGTTTTTGCTATCCAAATAGCTGGTGGCAGCGTCAATAGTGTAAGAAGTGTTGCTAAAACTGCTGCCTCATTGAAATTAAAGGCTACAAAAGCCTTTATATACATTAAAATAGCCAAAACCATGCTTGCTCCTCCCGGACCTCCTCCAGTGGCAGCATACACGATGTCAAAAATTTTTAACTCATATAGTACGGTCATGACTACAACAACGAGGGTTGCAGGTTTAAGCAAGGGAAGTGTGATATGAATGAATTTGCGGAAGGATGTAGCACCATCTATTTCAGCTGCTTCATAATATTCACGAGGTATCGCTGCTAACGCTGCAGAGTATACGATCATACTAAACCCTGTCCACATCCACACTCCACTAAGTATTGTGGCAAGCAAGGCTGTTTCTGGATGATATGTCCACGAAATATTAGCTAAGGGATGTAATCCTATAAATCTTAAAACAACATTTACTATTCCAACGTCCTTATCAAATAAGAATTCAGCTAATAATCCCCCTATGACCATGGGCATTACCATTCCCAAGAAAACTATCGATTTAATTATTGATGCTCCTCTAACTTCTTTTAAAACAATTGCGAAAAAGAGCCCGAGGAATAAGGTTAATGGAAGATGAATAGCTATCCACATAGCATTGTGTATTAATGCCCCCCATGGAGGTGATTTATAGGGGAATCTATCTAAATTAATTATTTCTTTGCTTCTTAAAACCTTAAAATAACTGTGCAATCCCACAAATTCACCGTTGGGCGAAAGAAAACTAAGCCATAGTGTTTTGATAATAGGATAAATCACAAAAATTGTAATAAGAATAACCGCGGGAGCTAGAAAAAATAAGGGAGTTGTGTTTTTTTGCGACATTTTTTCACCTGCCGCTTAAGGTGCTTTCGCTTCTATATTTGCTAATACGTCTTCCCATTCATCTGGATGAACCCATAAATACTTCAATTGATCCCAGAAGGTAGTTTGGAACTCGCCGCCAACTGTATCGTCAAGATCGGTAACTGCTGTTGCTCCCTCTAAAAGTTGAGCCACTCTTTTATCGACTTCAGGATAATCGTCGAGTTTTACGCCGAGATTTGTAGCAATGTGACCGCCTTGCTTTACCTGTATTGTTTGGCCTTCAGCACCCGAAAGGAATTTAACCAATTCTTTCGCTTCAGCTGGATACTCTGTGTATTTTGGTATGAACATGAAGTCTGGACCGAAAACGAACGCCTCCGCACCTGGTAATGAGAAAACACCTAGATCGCTAGCGTTATCAACCATACCCGTTATCCAACTCCCCATGAAGTATAGAGCATGGGTTCCTTCCCACCAGTCCTCTAATATTAAAGTCCAATCTTTAGGTTCACTAAAGTATCCTGCCTTAAGTAATGGAACCAATTTATCTCTAAAGATAGCTTTAACTTCATCACTTGTCCACGAAACACTACCATCTATAAGACCTTGAAAGAGTTCTGTGCCACCAAAAGTTAGTATGAAATGTTCAGTTACATCGGAAAGAGGCCATCCAACACCATCTCCACTTGCTATTGGCGCCTCTATACCGGGAATTTCACTAATGGTTTCCAGTAGGGTTTCAAATTCAGCCCATGTTGTAGGTACTTCAAGGTTATGCTCCTCAAAGAAAGATATTCTATACCAGAAGCCAGGTTTAACTTTTCCAGTGTATGGTGCACCATAAATTTTTCCATCAACGGTAACTTGATCTACAGTGCCAGGCATAAAGTCATCTGGATTAATAACATCACTAACATCAAGTATATGATCTGTGTTATTTGCTATCCACCACGCCCACATGAATATTACATCAGCAGGAGCCATTCCTGATTCAAACTGTGCTGGTAATATTGTTGCTAAATCTTCTGCTCTATAGATTCTATACTCAACCTCTATGCCAGTTTTCTCTGTAAATGCTTCTAAAACGGGTGTAAAACTTTCCATTTCTGCTCCGGACCAAGGGCCAATTACTGTTAACGTTGGCTTAGCTGGTGCTGGTTTAACTAGCCAGCCGATTCCAAAACCTACGAGAAGACATACTATAGCAACTACAATTACTAGAGTTTTTGCTTCTCTAACTGCTGCTATTATATTCCCCTCCTACATTAGACTGGGGTAATTTCACACAAATGCAGTATATAAGTTTTTTGCCAAAAGTTAGTCGATTTTATGGAAAAAATGAACACCATGAATATATTTTTTACCCATTTTAAAAACAATTTGTTTATAAGCATATTTTGGTAATATACCTTATTTAGTCGAACGTTTAGTTGAAAGAAGGGCAAAGATCTAACAAAAATATAATACCCCGATTTTCAGAGGAAATAAGATATGGCAAAATTTTAGTGACTAAATCAAATTGAGATCAAATGTGAAAATAATGGGGATGGTTAGGTGAACATAGAAGAAATAAAAAACAAGTTACGCCGAGATGTTGAAAAGCTAAGAAGTCCATATGGATATCTTAATGCTGGGTACCCGAGATACTACACCCTTTTTGGCCGCGACTCTATAATTTCCGCATGGCAAATGTTAAAAATAGATCCCTCAATTGCACAAGCCACTCTTCAAATCTTATCCAAATACCAGGGGAAAACTGTAGACCCAAAATCAGAAGAAGAACCTGGAAAAATTTTACATGAATATAGATTCGACCCTAAAGAGCAAGCAGAATTACCGAAATGGAAGTTTCCATACTATGGAAGCATTGATAGTACACCTCTTTACATATTTTTAGCAGCAGAGTACCTTAAAACCACTAATAATACCGTCTTTATATCAAAAATATGGAAAAACATTCAAGCTGCTTTCAAGTGGATTATAAACTACGGAGACAAAGATGGGGACAGCTATATAGAATATCAAAGAATGAATCCCTACGGACTCTTTCATCAAGGATGGCGAGATGGCATTGAAGATCATTTAAAAATTAAACCTCCCGTAGCTATTGTTGAGGTTCAAGGCTACGTTTATGTAGCTTATCACAGTTTAGTTTACATTGCTCAGAAGCTCGACAAAGATGGCAACCTTATAAAGGAGGTAACTGGGAGAGCAAAAGAGTTAAAGGAAAAGTTTAATCGAGATTTTTGGATGGAGGAAGAAAAATATTTCGCTTTAGCTCTTGACGGAGAGAAAAAACAGAGAAAAGCTGTTTCCTCTAATCCTGGGCATCTTCTCTTTACTAAAATCATTGATGGGGACAAAGTAGACTATGTGGTTAAACGACTTTTCCAACCAGATTTATGGACTCCTTATGGCATTAGGAACCATTCTACAAAAGAGCCAGACTTTGACCCCTACAGTTATCACCTTGGATCTGTGTGGCCTCATGACAATTGGGTCATTTATAAAGGTTTACAAAAACTCGGCTACCATCAACAGGCTGAAAAAATCAAACGAGCTTTACTTCGAGCCTATCAGAAACTTAATAAAATTCCTGAACTCTACACGGTTATAAATAACGAAATTGTTGACCTATCTACACCTACTGAAGGTGTCCATCACGTGTTAGCTAATCCACTACAAGCATGGGCTAGCGCTGGCCTACTCGAAATGATTACAAACAACTAAACCCATTTTAAAATTTAGGAGACTTGCACCGAAACTAAAATTACCAGCACAGTAAAAACGAAGAGAAGAGAAAATGTAAAGTTCATGTAAATATGTATTAAACGAAGAAACTTTATTGTCAGTAAATCCATCAATTATATAAAACCTAAGTGTCATAATATAGGTTATGATCTTTAACCCGAAAGCTTGAGGGGGACTACCTCTTCCTCTAGCTGAAATGGAGGCTTAGTTTGTGGTTGATGTCGTCCTTGAACACTTAACAAAATATTATGGTAAGGTTAGAGCAATAGAAGACATAAATCTACATATTAAAGATAAAGAGTTTTTAGTGCTTCTTGGACCATC
>JAEOSG010000086.1 GCA_016840485.1 Candidatus Baldrarchaeota archaeon | reverse complement strand
TCTTTGAGCATCGCCCTTTTGGGCTGGCTTGCGCTTTGGCTTTTGTCTGACCGTTTCTCAGGCGAAACTTTGCAGGTATTGGCTCTTGCTTTTTTAGCTCTGCCCTTCTGGGCACTTTTGCAACTGCACGAAGAAGCTTTGCGTGGCTTTGAGCGGATCTTAGCCAGCCAATGGGTTAGCACCGTGATGCGGCCCTTGAGCTTTCTCAATTTGATAGGTATAAATTGGTTCTTTTTTAGAAAACTGGAAAATGCTTCTTTTGCTTTAGGTCTTCACATCCTTGCTACAGGAATCGCCTTAGCTTTTGCCTTTTATCTCCTTCAGAGCCAGCTCATCCGTTCGGTGCCTCCTAATGTCGAGAGCCAAAATACCGCCGTGTGGGTTCGCAGCGCCCTCTCTCTGGCCTTCCTGGGAATTCTCAACCTGATCCCTCAGCATGCGGGAATCTTGATACTTGGTTGGATGCGAGGTCCCGAAGAAGTAGGACTTTACAAGGTGGCTTATCAGACGGCCTCTCTTATCCCTTTTGGACTGATGGCAGTGAATACGGCAATAGCGCCTACTCTGGCACAGCTATATGCTGTAGGAGATAAAACCAAACTTCGCAAGATTATGCTTACTGCATCCGCCATAGCCACTGCTTTTGCTCTGCCCCTTGTGCTGTTGTTTACCATCAGGGGAGCGTGGTTTCTCAGCCTGGTTTTTGGGAAAGCTTTTTCAGAAAGCTCGACCGCTTTAGCAATTATTACGGGAGGTCAGCTTGTAAATGCTACCACAGGACCAGTTGGAGTTCTCTTGATCATGAGCGGTCATGAGAATAAGGCGACGTTGAGCATCAGTATTGGCAGTGCAATTAACTTGGTTCTCAACATAGCTCTCATACAGCTCTGGGGAGTAAACGGCGCGGCGGCTGCATTTGCGATAAGTCTTGCAATAACTATGATTCTTTACACTTATTTTGTGGTAAGAATTTTACAATCAAAACTTAGGTAGGTAATGGATACCAGATATGAATAAATTCAGTCATTTTTCAACAAAAAACTTACAAGATACTATGAACCGAATAAAAGTTATCTTTATCACTGGTTCCAGTCGCAGTGGAACCACCCTGCTTGATCGCATACTTGGTCAGGTTCCTGGCTTTTTTTCTCTTGGAGAAGTATTCTACATCTGGGAGAGAGGTATTCTCCAAAATCAGCTTTGTGGTTGTGGCAAGCCTTTTAGAGATTGCGAATTCTGGTCTCAGGTTATTGACGAATTTTCAGCATATCACTCCACAGATTTTCTGGATATATTACAACTACAACGAGAGGTTACTAGGATTAGAAATATACCATATTTCATTTTCCCATCACTTCGTCCAAAGTCTTTCCAATTAAAGCTCCACAAATATACTGTTATGTTGGCAACTTTATATAGGACAATTGCAAATGTATCAAATGCTTCTATATTGATAGATTCATCAAAATTTGCTCCTCATGGTTTTGTGTTAAAACAAATCCCTTATCTTGATTTGTTTGTTATTCATATCATGCGCGATAGCCGTGGGGTTGTCTATTCCCTACAGCGTAAGAAAGTGAGACCTGAAATCTATTGGCGCACTGAATATATGCCAAGAGCGGAAACATGGCTAAAGGGCACAAGAGTATGGCTTATTGATAACTTTCTTGCGCACATCCTGCGGATAACAACAAAAAATAGTAGGTTGCTTCGATATGAGAAGTTTGTTCAGAACCCGAGGTCTGTTATTGAAGACTTGATTAATTGGATTGGATTACCTAATCCAAGCATACTAAATCCTTTCCATAGGGAGCGGTTGATTAAGCTTAGAGTTAACCACACAGTTAGCGGAAATCCTGTTCGCTTTGTAACAGGTCCAGTGGAAATAAAGGAAGATGTGGAATGGATTACAAAAATGTCGTGGTTTAAAAAAGTGATGATTGGTGTTTTGACAAAGCCACTTGGAAACCACATCACTTGGTCTAAATGACATATATAAATATGAAAAACGTAGAGTGAAGTTTTATGCAAAGTTTAAGAATTTTATTCCTGAATCAGATTTCGCACATTGGAGGAGCGGAAAAGGTGTTATTGCTCTTGGCTAAACAGTTAGTCTCTCGTGGCCATTATGTTGTAATAGGAGCACCAGGTAGTGGACCACTAGCAGAATGGAGCATTTCTCTTGGAGTACGGTTTGAAGAAGTGCAAATTCCTCAAGTAACTCGAAAAATTGAGCCATCTGCGCTACTTAGCGCTTTTTGGAACAGCATTAAGGCTGCTATACAAATTTCTAAGATCGTTAAAAACCATGATATTGATGTGATCCATGCAAACCATTTGCGAGCAATTTTGCCACTCCTTGTAAAAAACCCTGGCTGCCCTATCGTTTGGCAGGTGCATGATGTCTTTCGCAATAAGTGGCCAAACCGGCAACTCTTATCGGCAATCGGGAAGCGCGTAAAATTAGCGGTTTGTGTTTCTAAATTCGTCAGGGATAACATAGTAAAGCTAGGGTTTCCTGAGGAGAAGAGCAATGTTCTCCACAATGTTATAGAACCTGTTCAAAGGACTGTTAATAGGTCTGTAGTTTTAGCCCAATTAGGCATACCAGAAGAAGCAAGGGTCGTAGCATTAGTTGGTCAGATTGTCCCTTGGAAAGGCCAACACATTTTGGTAAAGGCTGCTTCGCAGATTCTCGTCGTCCATCCGAATGTCCACTTTGTCATAGTGGGTAAAGCCTATCCAGGGGCAGGAGAAAGGTATGAAGAAGACCTAAAAAGAATGGTCAAAGAAAGCAGGTTATGGAAAAACTTCCACTTTGTTGGCTTTCAGCGCGATGTGCTAAGTATCATATCCGTATCGGATGTGCTTGTGCATACATCGACTAAATCTGATCCTTTCCCCACGGTGTTATTGGAAGGACTTTCTGTAGGCACGGCAATAGTAGCTTCTCGTGCAGGAGGTGTTCCAGAGATAATAAAGGATCGAGAAAATGGCATATTAGTAGAACCAGGAAATGCTAAGGAGCTTGCAAATGCGGTTATTGAATTATTAAAAGACAAATTTTTATTAGATAATATCAGAAAAAAGGCAAAAGTATCAAGCATCAAGTTTCAGGATATAGGCCATTGGACAGATACCTGGGAGACTTATTATGCAAAATGCATCAACTAAAGTATCTTATCACTGGATAGTTAATACTTTGGTCTACGGTTTCATTCTGCTTACACAGTTTGACCATTTTCAGTTGATGGGCATCATATCGCTCTCAGAAATTTTTCTGGTATTATTGTTTTTTTTGCTAGTTGGAGCTTTCGCACTCACTGGAAGTATACCGGTACCTAAGTCGTTTATTTGGATTAGTCTTCTGGTTGTTCTCGGTCTTGCAGGATCTCTTACTTCGTCAACTCCATTGGTAAGTTTGAGAAAATCCATTTCCTTGGCAGGGATGGCGTTATCATTTCTTGTAACATATTGGTTGTTACGAATTGATGAATGGTGGTCCAGAACGATAATGAATGCGTTTATTGTAGCAGGATTTATGATAAGCATAGCTGCATGGATACAGTGGCTTGCCTACTATACCAATGGCATAGTGATATGGCAGCCAAAAATATATGGATGGCAACAGTTACACGGGGTTGCTTTCTTAGGAGAGCAATTGCTTCGAGTTACGGCTTTTTACTTCGACCCAAATTTCCTTGCCTTCTACCTTCTTCTGCCTTTGATATTTTCATATTTTCGCTTCACTGAACCACACAGGGGCCTGTCTAAAAGACTCCTTATTGGAGTAATTCTATGCGTTATTGCAGGCGCATTTATCCTTACAGTCTCTCGGGGACAGTTCCTTGCGTTACTTATTGTTATGAGTATTGGTTTATTACTAAGCGCCAAAAGATGGAGGAACTTACTGGTTGTGTTGTTATTGATAACCATATCGGCCTTTATTATAGCAATATCTAATTTGGTGCCCGTTATTGCCTCTGTGCGAAACTACAATCCTGAAGCTATTATGGCTCGCTTAACAGCATGGAAGTATGGATGGCTCGAGTTAATGAATAATCCTTGGCTTGGCGTTGGGTTGGGAGTACCTGTATTTAATCCAGAAGTACCTATAGGGGATCCAATGATGGAAGAGCATAATACTTACTTACAGGTTGCCAGAGGCACAGGCATTTTTGGTTTAGTGGTCTTTCTAAGCTTACTTGTGAGACTTATTGTTCAAACTTTACTTTATTTGCGTTCGCGAAAGGACTTTATCCTATCTGCTTATAGTTATACTTTTATAGCTCTTGTAGTCGGTGCAATTTCTATAAATGCGCTGCTTATCAAACATTTCTGGATTATACTGGCAGCTCAATATGCTTTAATGACAAAAAGGACCCAATGGAAGAGAAAGGAGCTGGCTTGATGATGCGAATAGGACCGATTTTACTATTTCTGAAACCCGAAGTTGGAGGCATGGGGACAAGGAAAAATTAAGTTAAAATAGGAGGGGTCAGGTCTTGAATTGTGAATTTTATCTTCCTTATTTCATTTTTTATGTGATAAACTGCTTCGAGAAATTTTATTCTTAAGAATCTGACCATGGAACTATAAAATAATTCAAAAATCAAGATCTGACCCCCCTATTTTAACTACAAAGATAAAAGCGGAAGTAACAGGGGCTTGTTTAAACTATGAGGTTCAACATCGCACCAAGAGGGGGGAATTTATGAAAATTGGCCTGAACTTGTTGTATTTATTGCCCGGAGTTGCAGGTGGTACAGAGACATACGCTCGTTCCCTTTTACAGGCACTGGCTAGGTTGGAT
This sequence comes from Candidatus Baldrarchaeota archaeon, assembly GCA_016840485.1. Taxonomy (GTDB): domain Archaea; phylum Asgardarchaeota; class Baldrarchaeia; order Baldrarchaeales; family DXJG01; genus DXJG01. The sequence goes on along the minus strand of JAEOSG010000086.1, from coordinate 6,396 downwards.
AATCAGAATTGTTATTGGCTGTTCATTAACAGAGAAACAAGCAGATTTGAGCTTTTTGACGAGCAAGAATGGAATACGATTGTTTGTCAGGTACCTGCGAAACTACGTCCTTTACGCTATGCTTGGGAACAACTAGTGTTGCCGTTCCAAGTTAAAAGACTTGGATTAGATTTAGTGCACTCCCTTGGTTATGTTCAACCTCTGCATCTGCCCTGTAAATCTATTGTGACCATTCATGACCTAAACTTCCTTAACATAGGCCACATGATGCCTTTGAGTAGAAGACTGGCGCTGCGTTTCTTTGTAACAAAAAGTGCTAAAGTAGCAGATCATATTATTACGGTATCGGAATTCAGCAAAAAACAGATCGTAGATGTCCTTCAGGTGCCGCCTGAGAAGGTGACAGTGATTTATAACGCAGTCAAAAAAATAGCAGAAAGACCTTCGGATTTGAACGAGTTAGCCAAAAAATATCGTATTGTCCAACCATATATACTGGGATTAAGTAGCCAAAGTCCCCACAAGAACATTGCTGGTCTTATTAAAGCTTTTGAACTCCTTAAAAGTAAAGGATATAGAGACCTTAAATTGGTTTTGGCTGGACACCTGCCGGTACACGCAAGCGAACTCAAACAAGTTATTATGAGATCTCGATTCCGCAATGATATCTTCTTCACCGGCTATGTACCTGATCGAGTTCTGGCAGGGTTATACACTTACGCTGAGGTTTTCGTTTTCCCTTCGCTTTATGAAGGTTTTGGGATTCCTATTTTAGAAGCTTTTTTATACGGAGCTCCTGTGGCTTGTTCGAGAGTTGCTGCTCTCCCCGAAATTGCTGGAGATGCGGCTATATACTTTGACCCAAATAATATAGAAGATATGGCAAATGTTTTAGACTATCTACTTACTCATGAGGACGACCGTAAGATGCTTATTACGAGAGGTAAAGAGCGGGTTGCTCTATTTACTTGGGAAAAGGCCGCTCGAAAGACTCTAGATGTTTATAAGCGAGTTTTGGGGGAATAGTGGAAAAAGGGGACATGCAAATAATGCACATTTGTTTTTATATTCTCCCCAACGACAAAAAGATCGTTCTTTTCGCAGCAGCCAAACCATTCGAAAGGCGGAAAGGCATCGTGTATTTCTTTGAAGTCCTCAAGTATGTGCAAGCTGATAACTGGATGGCTCTCGCAGTAGGCGGAGCGGCCGATCTTGCTAAATGGGTTCCGCAGGGTGTGAAAGTGCGTCAACTTGGGTATGTGAAAGGAGCCGAAGCTATGGTAAAAGTTTACAGCGCTGTGGATCTTTATTGTATCACTTCACTGGCAGATAACTTTCCAACTACTGTGTTAGAATCTATGGCGTGCGGAACTCCCGTGGTGGGGTTTGCGGTGGGAGGAATTCCTGAACAGGTGACAGAAGAGTGCGGACGACTTGTGGCATTAGGTGATGTAAAAGCATTAGGGCAGGCTATTACGGACTTGCTCACTGATGATACCAGACGGAAAAAGATGGGGGAGTTTTGCAGAAAACGAACGGAACAGGAATATAATCTCCAACTGTTTATAGAGCGTCATCTTGCATTGTACCGCCAGCTTGTTGGAGGAGCAGAATGAAGCCACATGAAGTGTTGAACTTGCTTTGGTACCTCTGGAGGCGCAACAACTGGATGCTATACCGCTACCCTCGGTTGAATGCCAAGTGGTTGCAACGAGCAGGGCAAGATTATCGTCCTACTGTTTTAATGTGCAGATTTAATTTGCCATGAAGAAACTGTTGTTGCCAGAGGTTCTTTTTGTAGGCCCGCCGAGAACCGGCACAACGTGGATTTGGGAGTATCTTCGGGCTCGGGGGGACATAGTTCTACCTGAAGGCGTCAAAGAAACATGGTTCTTTTCCAATATGTTTCACAAAGGAGTTGACTGGTATGTCTCACACTTTATTAAGCATAAGGAAGACTACTCTGCAGTTATTGAGGTTGACCCTACATTGTTTTCGCATCCCGAAGCTCCAAAAAGAGTGCACAAAGTTCTGGGGTCGGAAATATTGATTGTAGTAACTGTAAGGGATCCGGTCGAGAGGAGTTGGTCCCACTATTTACACGCTCGGCGCTATGGGTGGACGAGAAAGCCGCTAGAACAAGCAATTCAAGAGATCCCAGACATTATCGAAGTAAGTCGCTATAGCAACCATGTTCCTCGCTGGAAATCAGTTTTTGGTGAAAAGCAAGTGGTCATCCTTTATTACGAGACATTAGCTCAAAGCCCCAAGACATTTGTGCGGAATATGTGCTCTGCTATTGGACTGCCTATAGCAGATATCCCGGAGCAACTACTTAAAAGCCGAGTAAATATTAGTAAAGATGTGCGGTTCCAAATTCTGATCCGGACCGCAACGAGGCTGAGTACTTGGTTGCGGTCCTACCGGATGTACTCGGTTATTGATTTCTTCAAACGTATGGGCATACAGAAGATGTTATATAAGTCCTTAAACGAAAAATGTTCTTTATATCCGTACGACAAAGCTCTGTTGTTCGATTTGTTAAAAGACGAGTATAACTTTCTTAACGTGCTTAATCGGCATTAGAAAAATTGACGGGACACATGTCATGTAGATAAAAGAGTCTACTATAGAGCTGGGCAAGGCTCAGGATATGGAACGGCTTAAGGGCAAACTTTCGTTTAAAGAGCGCCTGAAGATCTGCGCCCAGCATTGGGCAAACTCCATCCGCTGCGCTCTTGAGGATCGCAATGATGACATGCTAGTTGTTCGCTTCGAAGACAATTCCAAAGAATTTAAAAAATGTTAAAAAATTCGTTATGGTTTACTTGCAAAGAAATTGAAATATGATTAAAATAATGACTTTAAAAATAAAATTAAATTACAATCGATATGTATGTAAAATTAGTAAAACCAAAAATTCAGGTAATATAATTCTAATTAGGAGGACTATGATGGCAAAAAGAGCGTTAGTTACTGGAGCTGGTGGTTTCATCGGGCATCATCTGGTTAAATTCTTGAAAGAACGGGGTTATTGGGTGAGAGGTGTTGATATCAAGCACCCTGAATTTGAACCCAGCCCTGCAGACGAGTTTGAACTTCTTGACCTTAGGAAGTTTGAGAACTGTCTCATCGCCACTCGTGGTGGCTTCGATGAGGTCTATCACCTTGCTGCGGATATGGGCGGGATCGGTTATATCACCGCCATTCACGCAGACATTACCCGCAACAATGTACTCATCAACACGAACATACTGGAGGCATGTCGGATCAACGGAACCGGTCGGTTCTTTTTTTCCTCCTCGGCCTGTGTTTATCCTCAATACAAGCAAAAAAGCCCTAATGTTACTCCTCTCAAGGAGGAAGACGCCTGGCCTGCTGACCCAGAAGAGGGATATGGTTTGGAGAAACTCTTCATGGAGAAGCTTTGCCAGTACTACAGGGAGGATTATAACCTTGAAACTCGGGTAGCACGCTTTCACAATATTTATGGTCCCTTGGGCACCTATGAAGGTGGAAAGGAAAAAGCACCAGCTGCACTCTGTCGGAAGATCGCTTTAGCAAAGGATGGTGACGAGATCGAAATCTGGGGAGATGGGAAGCAGACCAGATCCTTCCTTTATATTGACGATTGTCTTGAAGGCATTTATCGTTTGATGCAGTCGGACTATGCTGAACCGCTAAATATAGGAAGCGACCGGATGGTTACCATTGATGAACTTGCTGATATTATTGCGCAAATTGCCGGCAAGCGCATCCGAAAGCGTTACGACTTAAGCAAACCCCAAGGTGTGCGCGGTCGTAACAGCGATAACACCAAAATGCGAGAGATCTTGGGTTGGGAACCACAGATCCCTTTAGAAAAAGGCCTGGAAATTACTTACCGCTGGATTGAAAACGAACTCAGAAAAGCTGGTCGAATTTCATAAAGATGAAAATATCCATAATAACACCAGTATACAACGATCCACGGGTATCCAAGGCTTTGGATTCTATTCTTTCTCAGAAATATGAAGAAGACTTGGAAATAATCGTTATTGATGGAGGGTCCGATCAGCCCACTTTAGATGTTCTTGAACGTTATCGTCATCGCATTAATATTTTGGTCAGCGAGCCTGATCAAGGTGTTTACGATGCGATGAACAAAGGCATTAGACTTGCTACTGGTGAAGTGATAGGGATCCTTAATGCCGATGATCGCTATAATGATGATCAGGTGCTGAGGGATGTCGCGGCTGTCATGCGTGATCCCCAGATTGACGCATGCTACGGTGATTTAGTCTATGTGAATAGCGAAGAGCGAATTGTTCGTTATTGGAAAAGCAGTACATATCGACCTATAAAGTTTTATTTTGGCTGGATGCCTCCACATCCTACCTTTTTTGTACGCAAGCGTGTGTATGAGCAATATGGACTTTTTGACCTTAGCTTTCCCATTGCTGCTGACTATGAGCTGATGCTTCGTTTTATTCTCAAACACAAGATCCATGTAAAATACATCCCGCGTGTATTGGTCAGGATGGCCCTTGGAGGTAAGAGCAACCGTTCTTTGGGTAATATAGTGAAGGCAAATTTGGAAGTTTGGAGAGCTTGGAAAAAGAATAATCTTTCATTTGGCTATTTTGTTCCGATACTGAAGCCAGCCCGAAAGCTCGTGCAGTTCATTTATCGCCCGTGATGAGAATCAAAGAGAAACTTCGTTGATTGATTCAGAAAATGCAATATGGATAGTTTTAAAAAGGTAATAAATATTTAAATGTAATTAGGCACTCTTATTATCACCAAGAGGTCTCCAGACCTTTTTTTAGGCGATGCTTGGGGAACCCGATATTGGCTACCTACATTGCAGACTATCATGTAGCGGTAGAAGATGTGAGAAGTGCAAAAAGCTTTCAGATCTTGAATCGTGCATTATATAAAATCTTAATCAAAGGGTGTGCAGGAAGAGTGAGATGGAGTTCAGGCTCATGCACATTTCCAAGTAATTTTAGGTTTTGCTGTTAGCTTTTGTAGTTCTTTATAAAGTTTCAAATGGAGATTTGTTGTGATCATGGCCGGTGAATTGTAAATCTGGACTCTCTTATAATGTTTACTCCTTGATTTAAATTTAGTATTATTCTGTTTAAACTATGGAGATAAATCTGATCCATATAAAAGTAAAACTCAGGCAGAATATTTGGAAGAAACTTGACAATTTAAGGTAATTTAAGGTAAATTATATTATAAAAAAATTTAAATAAAATTTTAAAAAATGAAATAATTAAACTTTTGTTTATTTTAAGCATTACAAAAATAAAAAATAACTTATACTTGCAAGTGAAAAATGCACAAAGCAGCAAAAATCCTTTTTCAGCAAATGGTAGAAAAACTTCTGTGGTAAGGATGAACCGGACCAAGCTTATACTTATAAAAAAGAAGCTATTTCTTATGAAGCAGAATATTCTTTAGGGAATTAAGATAAAAAGGTCATTGTGGGAAGTAAATGTGAAAACGATAATCCTTGCAGGAGGGTCTGGAACAAGGCTCTGGCCTCTTTCAAGAAGAACTTTTCCTAAACAGTTTTTAAAATTAAATGGAAATAAATCACTTCTTCAGAAAACAATAGAAAGATTTCTAAAAATAAGTAATTCTAAAGATATAATTATTATGACTAATAAAGATTACAAATTTTTAGTTTTTGCAGAACTTAAAAGCTCAGGCTTTAATATACCAGAAAAAAATATTGTTCTTGAGCCTGATATAAGAAATACTGCTCCTGCTATTGCACTGGCTATGAAGTTTGCTTTGGAAAAATTAGAGGTAAATCAAGAAGATGTTCTTTTTGTATCACCTTCAGACCACATTATAAAACCCGAAGATGAATTTTTAAAATATCTTAAGAAAGCAGAAATATTGGCTAAAAAAGGCTATATAGTTACTTTTGGAATAAAACCTGATAAACCAGAAACAGGATATGGTTATATTAAGGCTAAAAATGATAAACAAAATAATGAACTTTTAGATTTGGGTGCATTTCTTGTTGAAAAATTTACAGAAAAGCCAGATTTAAAGACCGCAAAGAAATATCTTTCTGAAGGAAATTATTTTTGGAATTCAGGAATGTTTTGTTTTAGTATAAAAACTATGCAGGAAGAATTTGCTAAATTTGAGCCTGAAATTGCCAAAATTTTTGATCTAAATTTTGAAGAAACAATTAAAAAATTTTCAGAACTTCCTGAAATTTCTATAGATTATGCAGTAATGGAAAAAACAAATAAAGCTGTGGTTTTACCACTTGATATTTACTGGAATGATATTGGTTCATGGAATGCAGTTTATGAAGCTTTGGATAAAGATGAAGCTCAAAATGTAAAAACTGGAGAAGTTATTTCTATAGATACTAAAAATTCTCTCATA
>JAEOSG010000265.1 GCA_016840485.1 Candidatus Baldrarchaeota archaeon | reverse complement strand
GTGAAGGATAATATATAGATTAAATTATTACATAGGTAGATTAATTATCTATATCGAGGAAGATAATAATGATTTGGCGTAAAATGGAAAGACGCAAAATAGGCGGGATGATTCCTCCTTTTCTCATGGCGGCAATTATATTGAAAGTACTTTCGGAAAAGCCTATGCATGGATATCAAATCGCCGAAGAAGCATCTAAAATATTGGAAAGAGAAGTATCAAGACCTGTCATCTATTTTGCGCTTAAAAAACTTGAGAAAGACGGCTTTCTAACTTTCAAATGGGAAATGCGAGAAAAAGGCCCAGCACGTAAAATCTATTACATAACAGAGGAAGGGGAAGAACTCTTAAAACATAAAATGGAACTCCTAAAAGAGTTCTACAAAATTTTAGGCAAAATATTGGGTGAAGAAACCTCTGGGTGAAGCGAAATGAAGGAAGCCATTGTAACACAAGGTTTAACAAAAAAGTTCAACGGACTTGTCGCTGTTGATCACATAAACTTTAAAGTTAAGAGTGGAGAAATATTTGGTCTGCTCGGTCCGAATGGAGCTGGTAAAACCACCACAATAAACATGTTAATAACTCTTTTGAAACCTACAGAGGGCACAGCGTATGTTTCTGGGTTCGATATTAGAAGAGAACCGGAAAAAATACGTGAACGCATAGGAGTAGTTTTTCAAGATATGACAGTGGACAGAAACTTAACCGGATATGAAAACATGTGGCTTCACGGAAAACTTTACAACATACCTGAAAAAGAACTCAAAAGAAGAATCAAGGAACTTTTAGAGTTCGTGGAGCTTGAAAAATGGGCAAATGTAGAGCTAAGGAAGTATAGTGGTGGGATGATAAGAAGACTTGAAATTGCTAGAGGGCTTCTTCACACACCAGAAATACTTTTCTTAGATGAGCCAACACTTGGATTAGACCCGCAAACCAGAGCGCACATCTGGGACTACATTAGAAGAACGAAAAAGGAGAAAAACATGACTATACTGCTTACCACTCACTACATGGATGAAGCAGAAAAGCTGTGTGATAGAATAGCAATAATAGACCATGGGAAAATCATCGCAATAGGCACTCCAGAACAACTCAAAAAAACAATCGGAGGAGACATAATCTACATAACGGTTTCAAAAGAAAACCATGATATTAAAAGATTCATGGAAGTAATTAAAGACAACGTAAGCGAGAAAACTAAAATCATAAACACAAACACCTTAGCGATAACCGTGGAAAATGCCCCTGAGAAAATTCCTTTAATTTTTGATGTAGCCCAGTCAAACGGCGTTAAAATACTTGAAATAAAGTATAGTAGACCTACACTTGACGACGTTTTCCTGCAACTAACTGGTAGAAAGCTAAGAGAAGAGGAAGGTTCTTTCACAGACTTCGTAAGGAGAGCTATGCTTATGAGGAGGCGAAGAATGAGATGAATAGAAACCTGAACGCATTGCACGCAATGTGGTATAGACAAGTTAAAAGATTTTGGAGAGCAAAATCAAGAGTAGCAGCAATGATAATTCAACCAATTTTCTGGATGATTTTCTTTGGACTTGGATGGACATCAGCATTCAAAATAGGAGGGGTAAGAACTCTTTTCGGAGGACTAGACTACCTAACATTCCTGATGCCTGGAGTCATTATGATGGCAATTTTCATGTTCTCATATATGTCAGGCATCTCAGTAATATGGGATAAGGAATTCGGCTACCTCAAAGAAATACTGGTTGCGCCAGTTTCTAGGAGGGCAAGTATACTTGGAAGAATGCTAGGTGACTCCACAGTAGCAGTGATTCAAGGAATAATAATATTTTGCATAGCTTATCCTCTAACACCAACGCTGAGAATTATAAATGCCCCAATCGTTATTTTGGTGGCCTTTTTAACATCATTGTCCTTCACAAGCATTGGAACAATCATTGCAACGGAAATGCGCAGCCAAGAAGGATTTCAACTCATAGTAAACATGATTTCAATGCCAACACTATTTCTGAGCGGAGCATTTTACCCCATAGATACAATGCCAACATGGATGAAATATCTAGCATACATTAATCCACTAACCTATGGAGTCGATGCTACACGAATACTATTAACCGGAAGCGGGAGCCTCGACCTAACAATTGATGCAATTCTACTATTGCTTTTATCTACCATATTAGTGATGCTTGCAACACAAACATTCAAAAAAGCAACAATAGAATGAACATACACTAAAATCAATCACTTATTTGTGAAAATGGTAACGTTTCCTATAGTTTCTACTTTATTTCCCATAATCCTTATTGCAGAGTTTTCAGGTAGAGCAAAAATTGTTATTTTCCTTCTTTGACATATTTCACTTAACCTTTTTTCCTCAGATGGTTTGTAATGAACTTTTACGGAAACGTTCACTAAATTTAATCCGTTCAAAATTGAAACTTGTCCTTCACGAATTATTAAGCCAAATTCACATAAAATTAAGGCTCCAGCCGAGTTCCCTACCACAATCCCCCTGAATTTTTCTATTTCAGATAAAACATATCTTTTTCCTTTAATTTTTTCCAATAAAATTTTAGGATCTCCACCAGGTAAGTACAATATGTTTGCTTTAGAAAATTTCTCACTAACAATTTTTATGTTGTCATCTTCTTCTAAAAACAAAACCTCTTTTGCGCCCAAATCTAGAAAATATTCTTTTAAAATCTTTCTATAAAAAACTTCCTTTACTTTATCATTTGTTGTCCAAGGTATAACTAAGACGACAGGGTTATTCACCAAGGAGAAATACATCTTATTTATCCACGCACAGTTTCTCTTTTTAACATCCTCCCCTCCAATCAAAAAGAGCTGAACATCAGACAAACATTTTAACCTTGTTTCGTTTCGGTTATTCATTTAAATTTCTCCTATAACTATCTCCAAGTTTTCATGAACTTGTTAATTATTATAGCCTGATTTTGTGCTGAAATATCGTTTCCTATTATTAAATTGACAAAATATACTTATTACCTTAATTGCAGTATTGAATAT
>JAEOSG010000085.1 GCA_016840485.1 Candidatus Baldrarchaeota archaeon | reverse complement strand
TGTTGCTACTCTTAATGCTCGTACGGCTATTTTGGCTGCTGCTAATCCTAAGCTTGGTAGGTATGATCATTATAGGCCTCCGGCGGATAACATTAATCTTCCACCGACTATTTTGTCTCGTTTTGATTTGATTTTTATTTTGACGGATAGGCCTAGGGTGGAGGTGGATAAGCAGGTAGCTGAGCATATTCTTGCTTTGCATCAAATGAGGACCGTTGAGCCACCTATACCTCCTGATCTTCTTCGAAAATACATTGCATATGCTAAGAAAAATGTTCATCCGGTGTTAACCCCTGAAGCAGCGAAAAGAATTGAGCAGTTCTATTTAGAGCTTAGAAGTATAGGTGAAGCTCCAACATCCCCTGTGCCTATAACGGCGAGGCAATTAGAAGCCTTAATTAGATTGGCTGAAGCTCATGCAAGGATGGCCCTTAGAGATAGAGTAACTGTTGAAGATGCTGAGGAAGCAATACGCCTTATGAAACTCTCCTTACAACAAGTAGGAATAGATAGCGAAACAGGGCAACTTGACATAGACCTAATAATGACAGGACACAGTAAATCGCAAAGAGATAAAATGGAAAAAATACTAGATTTAATAGATGAACTGAGTGAAGACGTGGATAAAGCAGTTCCAGTATCAAAGCTTATTGAAAGAGCGAACATAGAAGGTATTGATGAAGAATTTGTTAAAAGAGCTATAGAACGAATGAAAAAGGAAGGTATAATTTTCGAGCCAAGACCGGGCCATGTCAAGAAAGCTTAGCAAACGGGGGAAATAAAGAATTAAAATAGAAGAGCTAGACATACCACAAAAAGTAAAAAAACTACTTATCTCACAGGGAATAGTGAATTTATATCCTCCACAAGAAGAAGCCATCAAAAAAGGGGCTCTTAATCATGAGAATTTAGTTTTAGCCATACCAACAGCCTCTGGAAAAACTCTTGTAGCAGAGCTGGCAATGTTAAAATCAATCTTAGATGAAGGTGGCAAAGCCCTATATTTAGTACCATTAAGAGCTCTAGCCAATGAAAAATACGAAGAATTCAAAAAATATGAACAAATAGGGGTAAAAGTAGCAGTATCCACAGGCGACTATGATTCATCAGATAAATGGCTCGAAAACTACGACATTATTGTTTGCTCTGTAGACTATAATGAACCCGTAGTAATTAAAGAAAACAAAACTGTCAAAATCGTTAAAATAGGGGAATTCGTAGATAAGTTAATAGATAAATCAAATAGAGTAATCTATTTAAGTGGATGTGAAATTTTGGACATATCAGATCTTAATTACGAAACCCTAGCATTTGATCCTGAGAATTATCGTATAAGTTTTAGAAAAATCAGTAAAATAGTTCGACATAAAATAACAGAGCCACTCTATAAACTGCAGCTTGAAACTGGAAGAGAAGTAACTGTAACTGGTAGTCATAGCGTGTATGTTCTTGAAAATTTAAATATAAAAGCAAAAAAGACATCTGAAATCCAAATAGGAGACTATGTACTCATTCCTAAAAAGTTTTCTTTCAAAATTACTAATCATAAGGTAAAATCAAACTATTCAAATTCTCCGCAAATACAAGAAACGGACACTGTTTGCATGTTACCCATAGACCAAATAAAACCCGTATTGAGACATTTAAGCAATAAAAAGCCCAATTACCCCACAGAGAGAATTAGTAGAGAAGATGTCATCAAATTAATAGATTCTGAGGAAAATTCTACAAAAATCAGAATTCTTAATTTACTAGCAAATCGTAGAGAACTCGATATCAGAGAGATATCCTCGTTCTTAAGGATTAACGAGTCAAAAGTTAATTCTCATCTAAAAATTCTATTAAAAAAGGGACTAATAAGAAGAAAAGACAAAAACAAATTTTATCTCTATAATATCTCCGAAACAGGACTAACATTACTTAAAGAACTTGAAAAAATAAAAAGAATCTTGAACTCGGACTTTGCTTTTGCAAAAGTTAAGAAAATCATTCGAGTACCTCCATCATCAAACTACGTATATGACTTATCCGTTCCCGGGTGTGAGAACTTCATTGCGGGCATCGGTGGGGTCATATGCCACAATACAAATGAAAAAACTGATTCACTTCTACGTCATCACTCTCCATGGATTAACAAGCTTACTGTAATAGTTGCGGATGAAATTCATTTAATTAATGATCCTCATAGAGGACCAACCTTGGAAGTAGTTTTATCTAGACTAAAACAGGTAAATCCGAATGCGCAATTCTTAGCTTTGAGCGCAACAATAAAAAATGCAGAAGAAATTGCTGACTGGCTAAATGCCAAATTAGTGCTAAGTAACTGGCGGCCAGTGATTCTAAAAGAGGGAATATTTGACGGGGAGGTAATAGAGTTTAATGATGGTACTATAAAAAGACCCAAAATATTTGACAGTAACCCTGTGGTATCATTAGCCATAGACACGGTATACGAAGGAGGACAATCCCTTGTTTTCCTCAGCACTCGTAGAGCAGCTGTAAGCATGGCAACAAAAATAGCAAAAATCCTACCAAAGCTTCTGTCAAAAATGCAGCAAAGAGCACTCGCGGAAGTAGCTGACGAAATATTGAGGAGAGGAACTAGAACACAACAGAGCGAGAAACTTGCCGAGCTAGTTAAACGAGGAGTCGCCTTTCACCATGCTGGACTACACTATGAACATAGAAAAGTAATTGAGAACACTTTCAGGCAAAATATTATCAAAATAATATGTGCAACACCCACCCTAGCGGCTGGAGTAAACCTTCCAGCCAGACGCGTCATAATAAGAGATTATTATCGCTACGAATCAGACCTAGGACGTTACCCTATTCCAATACTAGAATATAAACAACAAGCAGGAAGAGCAGGAAGACCAAAATATGATAAATATGGGGAAGCCATACTAATAGCTAAAAGCGAAGAAGAAAAGAAACAACTATTCGAAACTTACATATTCGGTGAACCCGAAAAAATCTGGTCAAAGCTTGCAAATGAACAAGTACTCAGAACACACGTACTCTCAACTGTCGCTGCGGGTTACGCAAACAGCGAAAGATCCCTTTTAAAATTCATAAACGAAACATTTTATGCTTACCAATATGATCCTGAAAACATAAAATCCGTTATAAGAAAAATTTTAAACTTTTTAATTACCGAAGAACTCCTAGTAAAGAGAGAACAAGTATTCTTACCAACACCTTTAGGTAAAAGAGCATCTGAACTCTACATTGACCCCCTCACAGCCGTAATTATACGTGATGGTCTACTAAATGCTGAAAAAGAAAAAGCCACCACACTATCTTTCCTCCACTTAATTTCCCATACCCCTGATATGGTAAAATTGTATCTTCGCCGCAAAGATTACCAAAAATTCATGGAAATTGTAGATATGCACTACGATGAATTTTTAGTTGAAGTACCGGACTACCTAGCACAACCCACCGAGTATGAATGGTTCCTTTCAGAGGTTAAAGCAGCTCAACTTTTACAAGATTGGATAGATGAAAAGACAGAAGATGAGATACTTGAAAACTACGGAATAGGATCGGGAGATCTCCTAAGAATAGTTGAAACTGCGGACTGGCTTCTCTATGCTGCCGAAGAAATAGCAAAAATAATTAAAAGAGACGATCTAATTTCAGAAATATGGAAGGTAAGACAAAGAGTAAAACATGGTGTAAGAGAAGAACTATTAGAACTGGTTCGTTTGAAAGGAATTGGAAGAGTCAGAGCAAGGATACTTTACAGATACGGTTTCAAGACCATATTTGACCTACAAAAAGCAACAGTAAGGGAACTATTATCCCTACCATTAATTGGACCAGAAATCGTGAAAAACATTAAGAAACAAATTGGCGGAGAGATTTCTGAAAATGACGTAGTTCTATTGAAGAAAGAAGAGAAAAAACAAAAAAGACTAACAGATTATAGCTAATATCTCCTAAAACCTGATCTATTAAATCTTACAAAACAAGTCTTTAACTTAAATAGGTGTAAAAAATGGAAAATAAAAGATACTTCTTAATTCATCCAATCGATTATCGATACGGCAGTTACGAAATGAGAAAAATCTTTGACAGAGAAAACTGGCTACAAAAAATGCTAGAAGTAGAAGCAGCACTAGTAAAAGCCCACGCAGAAGTCGGAAACATCCCAAGGAAAGCAGCTGAACATATATCAAAAATGGCGACAATAGAACACGTAAAACTTGAAAGGGTAAACGAAATAGAAAAAGAAATTAAACATGAAACAATGGCTGTCGTAAAAGCCCTTACAGAAGTATGTGGCCCCTATGGAAAATACATACACCTAGGAGCAACAAGTTCAGATATCCTAGACACAGCGCTAGCTCTGCAAATCAAAGAAGCCATCAACATAATTGAAAAAGACCTTATCGAAATAGCACTCCTACTAATAGATCTAGCAGAAAAAAATAAAGAAACAATCTGTGTAGGACGAACGCACGGACAGCATGCAATACCCTACATATTAGGCCACAAATTTGCCATCTGGGCAAACGAAATCAAACTACACATAGAAAGACTAAGACAATGTAAAGAAAGAGTATGCGTTGGAAAAATGAGCGGAGCAGTAGGAACGCAAGCCGGATTCGGACCAAATGCGCTAAAAGTACAAGAACTCGCCATGAAATACTTAGGCATAAAACCTGCAGAAATATCTTCACAAATAGTACCAAGAGACAGACTAGCAGAATTCATATGCCTACTAGCACTAATATCAAGCTCACTAGACAAATTTGGAAGAGAAATACGAAATCTTCAAAGAACAGAAATTCATGAACTGGAAGAACCATTTAAAGAAGAAGTGCAAGTAGGATCAAGCACAATGCCTCAAAAAAGAAATCCAATAAGCTCCGAAAAAATATGCGGACTGGCAAAAATACTAAGAAGCCTAGCTGTCGCTGCATTAGAAAACGTAGTGATAGAACATGAGAGAGATCTCACAAACAGTTCGTGCGAAAGAACAATGGTACCGGAGGCATGTATCCTCCTAGATGAACAGTTAAAAACTATGAAAAAAGTACTCAAAGGATTAAGAATTTACCCAGAAAACATGAAAAGAAACCTTAATTTAACAAAAGGACTAATAATGGCTGAAGCAGTTATGTTAACACTAGTCAAAAAGGGAATAGGACGCCAAGAGGCACATGAAATAATTAGAAGATGCGCAATGAAAGCATACAAAAACAACATAGACTTTTTTGATGCTCTAAAAACCGACAAAACTGTTCAAAACTACCTAACAGAAGAGGAAATAAAACAAGCATTAAATCCATACAACTACACTGGAACGGCAAAAACCCAAATAGAAAACATAATAAAGCAAGTAAAAAACTACCTACAAACAGCAAAATAACAAAATTTCAATAAGCCATTAATGACGCAGCAAAAACTACGATCACACGCAATTAATTTTTTAAATCAGAGGCTAACATAAATTTCTTGTTACTTTGGTACAAAAAGTTTTACACACAATTTTTCAAAAATAGGAAAACAGATCATATTGAAGTAAAACCCGCTTTTCATATTCTTTAACCCAATTTGGTGGGGCCGCCGGGATTTGAACCCGGGACCACCAGCGGACTGGCCTACTTTTAGTTTTGCAGGTCCCCAGGCTGGCATCCTACCAAGTTCTCCGGAAAGCTTTTGCTTTCCTCTAGACTACGGCCCCAATCTTTACTCTAGTTTTGAAAATCTATGTAAGTGAGTTGAATGGTTTTTGGCTGGCTGTTATATCTGTGTTGTATCTATATGTTTGACATTTAAGGTTTATCTTGCATTATGTGAAGCTAGTTTAGCTTAATTTTGAAGTTTGTATATCTATTTTACTTTTATTTCTCTTAGTGTAGTGTATATAGGGCCTTTTGATGTTAGCTGACTTCTTTTTAGTCTTACAGACTTTACCTCCATTTCCCCAAGTGTGATATCCGTTAAATCCATTAGCTTTTTAGTTAATATTGGTTTTTTAATGATGAATTTTACTCTGAAAATTGTGCAATGAGGTACATATTGTTTTCCTTCTGATTTAAAACCCAATTTTCTTAATCCTTTCTCTATTTGGTTATATATATTTATAATTTTTTCAGAACCTTCTCCAGCTCCTACCCAGATCACCCTAGGTCTACTAATACTTGGGAATGCTCCTATTCCTTTCACAATGAGTTGGAATGGTTCTAATTCAACTTTTTGCATTATTTTATATATTTCATCTACTTGTTCGTTTGTTATGTTTCCTAGGAAACGTATTGTGTAATGAAGGTTCTGTGGTTCCACTGGCTTCATTTTTGCAGCATTTAAACTTTCTATTTCTTTCTGTATTTGTATAATTTTGTTTACAATATCTGGGACATCGATGTCAATTGCTATAAAGGCTCTAATTTTTTCCATGGTTGTTCCCTCTTGGACTACTTTTGATAAGTGGTTTAAATGCTTTAAGGGAACTAATTTGACTTTTATATAATATATTTTTTACGAGGAGAGGGACTAAAAATTTAAAAGGACTTTAATTTTCATACTTCAGAAGGAGGTTTATTAAGTGAGCCTCAAGTACAAGATACTTTACATCAATGCTTCAACGGGTAAATTTAGAGTTGAAGATTTTGAGAATGATGTTCTAGGCCCCTTAGATGCCGGTATAAAATTACATTTAGACATCTATGAAAGTTATAAATATGATGTCTATAATTCACATAACGTTCTTCTCGTGGGGAAAGGTGCTTTTGCTGGAAGTATGTTTTATGGAAGCCATAGACTTATTGCCGTTTTTAGAAGCCCCCTAACTAGAGGTCTACATATATCAGCGGTAGGCGGCGCTGCCTATAGTTTCATGAGAACAGGCATTGATGCGATCTGCATTGAGGGTAAATCTGAATTACCTTCATTAATTTTCATAAAAGGAGACCAAAACGGAAAAATAGATGTAAATATTGTAACATTGGAGGAAAAGAGACTTTGGGACATATATACGGGATATAAAAATTTCAAAGGAACTGAGGCTCTGGCACATTATATAATTGATAATTATTGGGATTTCATCGGAGAGAATAGAGCGCGTATGATCCTAGTAGGCCCCGCAGCCGCTAAAACATCGCTGGCAGGACTTTACGTTCCTAGCATAGACTACAATCAGCGTCGAATACTCGTGGAAGATTGGGCTGCTAGAGGTGGAGGGGGAAGCGTTCTATTTAGAGCGCACGGGATCATAGGGATCATAGGTGGAGGACAGTATCAGCCACGTTTCCCATTAAAGGATATATCAAAATTCATTGTGGCAGACAGTATTATTGCAGAAGTACTTGATAGTTCCTATATCGAATCTCTACGTCTTTCAACCGATAAATATCACTACGCGCATGAATATAGAGCTGGAGGAACATTTGGATCAAATTATCCACATTATCAAGATAAAGTTCCTTTATTTAATTGGAAAATGATATACCTATCTAAGGAGGAACGTAAAAAACTCTTTAACATCCTAATGGAGTACTTCCATAAGCCCTTTAAAAAGGAAGCTATAGATACTGGCAACTGGTTCACATGCGGAGAACCGTGCCCCGTCAAATGCAAAAAAGTTAGACAAGGCAAACATGTAGATTACGAGCCATATCATGGCGCAGGCCCGATGATAGGAGTTTTCGACATATATGAAGCCGACAGGGTCATAAAAGAAATTGATTCAGCAGGCTTAGATGCGATAGAAACTGGTAATATTTTAGGATGGATATTTGAACTTCTCGAAAAAGATTTGTTGAAACCAGAAGAAGTGGGAATTGATGCTAAACCCTATTTTGATCCACAGAATTATGACGTTAAATATTCTAAACATAATGCTCAACTTGCTGTTAAACTTATTAATGAAATAATACAGGGAGACAACAACATACTTAGACTAATTATGAATAATGGTCTTAGGGCAGCTGCTAAAAAATTAGACGAAATGTTTAAAGATAGAATTGAACAGCAAAATATACGTTTTGAAGACGTAGCTGTTTATGTTCCTTATGGAGAAAATGGACATATAACACCAAATTACTATTGGACTCCCGGAATGATAGCTCCATTGTATGTTCTTGGAAGATATTGGACTTACTATGCTAACGTTTTCTCAGACCCAGAACTCTTTGCATCAGTAGCGTTAGATAGAGCCGTGAAAGAATATGCGATGGACAATGCTGGTTGGTGCAGATTCCACAGAAGATTAGCAGAGGGGATATTATTAAAGCTCTATCGGGAAGTTTATGGGCTAAATATTGATCCGTTTGAACATGCAAAGAAGTACTATAAACTACTAGTGGAATATCAGAGAAAAGCGAATGCTCTACCAACATTCTGGGACAGTAAAAGACTATTGGAGTTAATGAAGTCAGCTGCATGTGAATTTGAATCAGAAGAATGGTGCAAACAATTTACAAGCGATCTTGAAAAATCTGCAAAAGAGTGGTGGACTCGCTTTACGAAAAAGGTTGAGGAGCTGTTGGGCATATAAATATCTGTAATATGGGAATATGGGCATATAAATTCGTGAAGGTGTTAAAATATGATTAAAGTTAAGATTTTGGGTATATGTGGAAGTCTTAGACACGGTAATAGCGAGTTTTTGTTAAAGAAATCTTTAGAGGCTGCAAAAAGCGTTGCACCAGAATATGTGGAGACTGAGTTCTACACACTAGCAGGAAAAACAATATACACCTGTGATTTCTGTTTGTTATGTTTAGAGTATAAGGATTGTATGGTTAAAGACGATTTTCACGAACTTAAGGAAAAATGGTTAGAAGCTGATGGAATAATATATAGTATACCAGTATATCACCTAGGTATGCCAGCTAATCTTAAAGCCTTCATAGACAGACTAGGACAAACTGTCTATGGATCAAGCGGAGATGTTCCTCCCAAATTCATGAAAGTTATAGGTGTAATAGCTCAAGGCACAGACCTAGGTGGTGGAGCAGAACTAACAATGATTCAAGCCATAACTCACGCACTTGTTATGGGAAGTATCCCAATTGCAGGGGACGGCCCAGAATCATATATAGGTGCATACGGCTGGACAAAAAGATCGTGGTTTACCGACAGTTTCGAACGGTTACTTGAACAAAAGGATTTTGATGCAGAAACCACTCTCAGAGCTGCAGAGAGCCTAGGAAGACGAGTTGCCTACCTTTCGCTTATAGTTAAGAATGGCGCACACCTATTGAAAGATTTACTGAAGAAAGACCCGAAGTATAATTGGTATCTATCAAAAATAGAAAATGATGTGAAAAAGAAATAAACAAAGACATTTCTATCTAAATTTTTAATTGAAATAAATGTCGATGTAGTTGTTAATTTCTCTGGGTCGTCAAATACCCAGGGTTGCAAATTATACGCGTAAATGAAAATAAAACAGCACGCCATAAAGAGACAAAAAACAACAAAAATATTTTACAATTTAAAATTAATAGTATCGCAACAATTTTTCTACTTATTACAAAAGATTTAAATGTTTTTTGAAGTAAAAAGGAAAGAAGGAGAAAAAAGGAACTAATACCACTCAACCATGGGGTGATCAAGTGACACGAAAAAACCAGAAATTACGTCATGCATCGACAGGTACTGGCGAGGTAGACAAGGTAAAAGCAAGTGGCAAAAGAATCAGTATACCTTCCCTAAGGTTAGTAGTTTTGAAACCAGTGGGTTATCCACTTAGATCCATTAGTGATGACAGACCTACAGCAATTACAACAGATAATTTAAGGCTTTTTGAGGCATATGCTAAAGAACAATGGTCAGGTTTTTACGTTAAAGAAGGAGATTTTCTCTTTGATCAATTTATGTATCCCGATTTTGCTTTTGAAGTAGTAAAAGTTTCACCCCGTAGCGGAGGTAGAATTAGTAGCAAAACCAAGATTCAACTTGAAATATCTAATGTAAGTCCGATTGTTCGTGAAATTCCCAAAGTAAAATTCTCAGATGTTATAGGTCACGAAAAAGCAAAAAACAAATGTAAAATTATTCAAAAATATTTGAAACATCCCGAAAAATTCGGAGAATGGGCTCCAAAAAATATACTTTTCTACGGGCCTCCTGGAACTGGAAAAACAATGATGGCTAAAGCTTTAGCTTCCGAAACAAATGTACCTATTTTTCTAACTAGAGCAACCGATCTTATTGGGCTTCACGTAGGAGATGGGGCGAGAAGAATTCATCAACTTTTTGGCGAAGCTAGAGAATCTGCTCCCTGTATAATTTTCATAGATGAGCTTGATGCAATAGGTCTAGATAGAAGATATCAATCTATTAGGGGCGACGTTTCGGAAGTAGTTAATGCATTACTTTCAGAAATGGACGGACTACATCCTAACCTAGGAATTGTTACCATTGGTGCAACAAATGCTCCAGAATTGCTTGATCCAGCCATAAGAAACAGGTTTGAAGAGGAAATAGAATTTCCACTACCCACAAAAGAAGAAAGATATAAAATACTAACCCTTTACGCTGGACGTTTACCCATCCCAATAAAGGCTAATTTATGGAAATTAGCAGAAGAAACCGAAGGTTTCTCCGGTAGAGATTTAAAAGAGAAAGTGTTAAAAAACGCTCTGCACATGGCAATTTTAAAGAACAAAAAAGTAATCGATGAAAAAATTTTAAAAGAAGCGCTAGATTTTGCGAGAAAACAACTAAAGAAAAACGGATGGTCAGGCATGTTTCTTTAACTGGAGAGTGAAGATATTTGAGGTTAGTTCTAGGAATTTGTGGCCTTCCTGCCTCCGGAAAAACTACTTTTATAAATTTTTCCAAAGAGTGGTTAAAACAAAAAGGATGGTCTTCTCTTTCCGTAAAAATGAGTTATGCATTATTTACCCATTACAGAGAATTGTTTGAAAAAAAATTTGGCGTAAAAAGTTACAATGAAGTAAAAAGATATATGTTTCAAGAAATAGGTGATATTGCAAGAAATGAACTTGGTGAAGATGCCATAGCGATCTTAACATATAATTTACTAAATGAACGTATTAAAGAACGTGACACAGATGCGATATTTATTGACGGAATAAGAGATTCAGGCGAAGTCAAATATTTTAACAAGAAGTTCAACGACATATTTTATTTAATTGCAATAGAGGCCCCACTAGAAACTCGATTAAAAAGAGTGCTTAAAAGGAGCGAAGGAGAGAAAGACAAACTTCGGGAAGAAGAATTTATACAGAGAGATGTCTGGGAAGAAGAAAAATAT
>JAEOSG010000264.1 GCA_016840485.1 Candidatus Baldrarchaeota archaeon | reverse complement strand
GTATCGCCTAGCTAAGTCAAAATCTTCTCCTAAAACAAGTCTTTCATCAAATCCTTGCACATTAAGGAAGGTTTTTTTGTTGAAAAAGCGTGGCATCAAAAAAAAGTTTGAATCATTATTGTAGAAGTCTCTTTCATGCTTTCTACATCTAGCCCAGAACCCGTAAGCTATAGTTGTTTCCGGAATCATTACTGCATCAAAATTTTTTTCGTTGCATAAAACAATGCATTCTTCGACAGTTTTTGGATGTAATTCCATGTCTGAATCCATGAATAAAAGGAATTTTCCGCTGGATTTCTTGGCGCCGAAATTCTTAGCTAAGCTTCTTTCGCTGTTTAGGCGCAGTATTTTAACATTAAATTGTTTGGCTATTTGAATTGTTTTGTCAGAACTGTAACGGTCAACGATTATGGTTTCGATTTTCTTGTAGGTTTGATCAGCAATGGACTGTAAGCATCGTTGAATTGTCTGTTGCGAATTATATACGGGAATTATTATTGAAACCAGTGGTTCAGCGTTACGATTTTTCACTTAAGCCTCCTCGTTAACGTGTGCAGAGGCTTTGTTTATGAATTTTCCTTCAAAAATTAAACAATATTCAGAATCGGATTAGAAATAGAGATTATTTTCTAAAAAATCTGGATTTCCTAGGGGCTTCACCCTTTTCACTAATGGCATACACTTCATGCAATTCAAACTTAGCTCCGCATCCTTTGCATTGAACATAGGCGTTATCACGTTTAAAACCAAGCCAAAATCCTGAAACAGATTTACATTTAGGGCAGATTTTAAAACGAGCTGCGACCTCTTCAATCTCTCGAATACCCAAACCTTCCCTTTCTCCACAAATATTTACTTCAACCAGAAATTTAATCATTTTGGTGTACCAAACAGAAATGAAAAGCAAACGGTTATTAGCCATAAAACATCATGGTCAATGAGATGGAAATGAAAGTGCAAAGTTTCGTTGTAGGCGCATTATTCACGAACTGTTACGTTATAACTTGCGAAGAAACAAGAGAAGCCATTATTGTTGACCCTGGTTTTGATGATGAGAGAGAGGCAGGAAAAATTTTCAAAGTTATTGAAGAAAACTCATTGAAATTGAAGTACATTGTGAATACTCATGGACATCCAGACCACACGTGCGGAAATGGAATTGTTAAGGAGAAATTTGACGTGCCAATCTTGATTCATGAATTTGATGCGTACATGCTTGGAGAAACGAGTAGAGGAATTGCTGGTTTTTTTAGTTTCAAAAATTTTTCTCCAAAGGCTGACGTGTTATTGCATGACGGAGATACCATTAAGTTTGGAAAGTCGGTTCTAAAGGTTATGCACACGCCGGGCCACAGTCGAGGAAGCATATCACTTATAGGTGAAAAAGAAGTATTTAGTGGAGACACTTTGTTTATGGGCTCTATTGGAAGAGTGGATTTTCCAGAAAGTTCTGAAAAAGAAATGCGACAGTCTTTAAAAAAATTGGCGTACTTGCCAGACCATTTTGTTGTTTATCCAGGACATGGCCCATCAACAACTATGGGAGAAGAGAAATGCAGTAATCCATTTCTAATTGAGTTATAGCGCGTCTCTAAACAGGTCTTCTTCTCTTGAAATTTGAAGATCATTTATACCGTGTTTTTCACAGAATTCTACGATGTTGTTTAATCCTTTAAAAATCACTACAGGAGTTGCTTCCTTACCCTGTCCCATCAGAATTTCCGCGGCAGCAGCTATTTCGTCAACAATTGCAACATTTTTAACTTTAAGGATTTTTCCGAAAAGGTCTTCTTTTCCTCTGTAATCTTTGAAAGGATTTATTCCCGCAAAGCCTATGGCAAAATTTACTTGACCACGCCTAAAAGGACGGCTGTAGGTATCACATACTATTACTGCAACGTTTTTGCCTGTTAACTTCTTTATTTTTACGCGGCATTCTTCTGCAGATTTGTCGGGATTTTCTGGCAGTAGTGCAAAGTTGCCTTCGCCTTCAACATTGGATTTGTCTATCCCAGCATTTATACAGATTAAACCACGCTTATCTTTAACCAATAATATTTCAGGGGAAGCCTTTACAACTTTTTCTGTTTCCCTAAAAACCAACTCTACAAACTTTGGGCTTTTTCCAGTTTTTTCTGCGATTTCATAGACTTCTTCTGAAGGAATTATGTCTCTTAGCTTCACTACACGTTTTTCGGCTTTGGAGAATATTTTTTGAGCTATAACAACAATGTCTCCTTCCTCGATTTTTACGCCATTTTTCGTGGCTATATCCACAATTAGTTGGGCTATGTCATCTCCCGATTTTACTAATGGAAAATTATCAAGGGCTATGGCTGTGAAAGTCTTCAAAGTTTTTCCTCCTTATGCTTTTTAGGTTGTGTTTTCGCTTGGTTAAATCTCTTGCTAAAAGACCGTCTTATGGGATTGTTTTCAATTTCATATTTTGAATTCATAACTTTTAAACTAGCATAGGTCGAGGGATACTGTAAGTTTAAATTACAAATGGATGTATGCCTATGAAAAGACAATTAAGAGTATTGAGTATTTTGTTAATTCTAACTTTTAGCATTTTCAAAATTGCAAATGTTACACTTCTCCCTTCTGTAAAGGCAACTTACGTAGAAGGAGAAATAAACCAAGATACTGTTTGGACGCTTGTTGACCACCCCTTCGTTCTATCCAATAACGTCACTGTTTTGCCAGATGTCACGTTGACCATAGAGCCTGGTGTAGAAGTTAGATTTGGGGGAAAATTTTCTTTAATAGTGGAGGGAATTTTAGTTGCTAATGGCACTGCTGATAGGGTTATTAGGTTTACGTCAAACAAGAAAGAACCGGAACCAGGAGACTGGGGAGCCATCATATTTTCTAATGACAACCCAGCCCAACAATCTACACTGAAAAAGTGTGTTTTGGAATACGGAGAAAACGGGATAGTATTAGAAAGAGGAACCTTAAAAATTGAAGAGTGCTTCGTGCAGTATAATTCGGTGAACGGCATACAGATATCAGGCGGCACCATAGAAGTTAAAAACAATAATATAT
>JAEOSG010000263.1 GCA_016840485.1 Candidatus Baldrarchaeota archaeon | reverse complement strand
AAAGGCACAGTACTATACTGTGGATTTCATCGTAGCTTCAATTATAATTTTAGGAGTGCTTTCACTTGTTTACTCGCAATATTACATATCTTACGAACAAGATCGGGCTGTGCATCTCTCAAATCTTGGAAATCGTTGTTTAAGTGTTCTTGCTGAATCTGGAAAATTGTCTGAGGCGGTTTACAGCGAGGATTGGGAAACTTTAAGTCAACTAATAGATTTAGCGTTACCTCCCAATGTGTATTTTTCATTTTATGTGTATAGATGGGAAAACGGAAATTGGGTTAAAATTGTTGGGCCAATAGGTGAAGATATACCCAATAGTGGTACAATTGTGAAAACGACATATGTTTTATCTGGAAATTACACGGATCCCTCCCCTAGAAAAATAGAGTTATATCTTTGGGAGTGAAGAAAATGCTTGCAGACGTTAAGAAAGCACAGTTTTACACGATGGCTGTAGCAGTTATAGCTATTGCTCTTATAACAACATCAATAATAATTGTGGGTATCAGAAATAGTGTACAAAATGTAGAAATTTCTGAAAACATTTACTTTGTTTTTGATAACATCAAAAGAGAAACTCTGGAGAGAATTGAGCTTGTTCTTGCTAACTTAACCCAAATGAACAAGATTGGGGTTACTTTTGACTATTTGGAAATTACTAAAAGCTACTTAGATCTTTGGATTGGTTGTTTAAAAAATGAATATGAAAGTAGAGGTTTCAAAATAAGTTTAAACTATGACCCCTCACAGATATCTTATTTTGCCGATTGGAACAAGAATATATCGATGTCTGCCCTTAAAATAATTATAAGTATTCAAATAGAGAATGAAGACGTAAAAATAAAGCAAACCGTAAATGCTACTCATGTTTTTAAGCTGTACATTAATAAAATCGAACGAATTGGTAGTACTATTTCAGTTGAGATTAACTTCACAAAAATTGTAGGCAACTCAAACGAAACGAGTATTGATTACGCGGCAGTTTATGTAAACGGTACTCGTGCAAATTATGTAGGCGGTGGAGTGTATAGAACAGAACTAGTTTCTCCTGGACCAGGTAGCATAACTATTTATGTTGCAGCCACTGCACCTTCTGGAACTTTTGTTGGGGCACGTTCTACTAAGTAGCAAACTTTAATCATTGCTTTGCCCTTTATTTCTTAAAATATGTTTTTTGCTAAAATTTTGTAATAAAGTTTCTAATAGTTGTAGTAATATCTATTGCAAAAAACTTTATATACACCTATTACTACAATATCTCCAAAGAAAGATTCATAGGTGTATTACCTATGACAACAAAATATGTACTCAAGAGGAGAAAAGCCGTTTCAACAGTAGTAGCTGCCGTACTACTCATTGCTATCACAGTTGTTGCTGTCGCAGTAGTATGGGGAGTTGTATTGCCAATGCTGTCGCCTCAAGCAAAGGTAGACATAGTAGAGGTGACTTGGGAAGATACTGATAACGATCAGTATGCCGACAAAGTTACTATTGTAATCCAAAACTCAGGGACAAAAACGGTTTCATTATCTACAAGTGACGGTGCAAGAGCCTACGGTCTTAGTGGTGCTCCATATATAGGACTGGACTTTACAAGAGGAAATGACCCTAATAGTTGGATATCAACTACATCATCTATGGATAGGGCTGTTTACTCAACTACTCCTGCTCCCGCGGACTACCCGTCACTCAATCCAGGCGATACCGTAACAATAGTAGTAAAATTATACACTGATGCTTCTGAAGATGACAGAGACGTAAGTTGGAATAATGGTGACACCGTTCGAATAAAGGTTTTTTTGGATGATGGAAGCACGCACACGGAGGAATTCACTGTTAGCTTTGGTTAACAACGAGAGAAAGAGAGTAGAACTTAGAATAAAGTCATTAATAAAAACATCGTTCTTAATTATTTTTTTATTTTGCATGAATTTTCTTCGGCTGTATGAGTCTTAACACGTTTTTTCCGATGTTTGTTCCTATGTGTTCCGCTAGAGGATTGCATTTAGCTCTAAGTATTAGAAAAACAGGTTTTTTATTTTGTTTTTAAACCAAGTGAAGCATTCGTAATTGCTTTGTCCTTTAGCTATGATAAATGTTGATTTGTTAAATTCTTCTAGAAACTCTTTTGACACATTATTGAAGTTTACTCCTAGGCTACTGCTTCCTGTTGTGATGACTTTTATAAGTTTTGTGAGTTTTACTTGTTGGGCGTCTTCTAATGTTGCATCGTTACTTATCGGTTTATCTTTTACAACGTATGTTATTTTTATGCCTTTTTTTATTAGAAGTTCTATTAATAATTTGTCGAATACTATTTCGCCAGCGTTATCACCTATGTATAGTATTTTGGGGTTTGCTTCCAGCATTTTTTGTAGGTGATTCGAATCGTCTATAGAAAATCCTTGGTGCAAAACCTCAAAATAAATATTTTCTAACTGTTTTAGGTTGAATTTGTGTTTTGCGGTTCCGAAATCTATTATATTGCCTGTTACAGCTGCAATTAGTGCTCTTCTAAGTTTTTCATTGAAAGTTTTTCCTTCATGTATGTGTCTTCTGATTTTTTCAGCTACTCTAAGTGCAATCTGATTGCTTTCTTCCTTTAATTTTTTAAGAGGATCAGGGTTTCCGGTGATTTTTGATATTTCTTGGAAAATTTTATTGGATATCCATACTGGCATCGCGTTTTCTGAAAACTCTTCACTCAAGATTTGCAGCACTTTCTTAACTGCTTTAAATTGCAATTTTTCGTTGCTTGTTGCTAATTGGATTGTTTTTGTTGCAACTTCTAAAATGCATGTGGAACATATTGGTTTAGTCCAGAGTTTTTTATCCAAGATCTCTCACCCATTGTAATGATTATTGAATTATTATTTTGCCTCAATTATTTTCTTAATTATGTGTTCTGCTTCTTTGTCGCTTTTTCCAAGAGATTTAAAATATTTTTTCATTTTCTGCATGTCTTCTTTTGAAGGTTTTTGTTTCTTTTCTATGATCTTTCTGAACCATAGTGGAGTTTTTTGCTTTTTCTTAATTATTTTTATT
>JAEOSG010000023.1 GCA_016840485.1 Candidatus Baldrarchaeota archaeon | reverse complement strand
AAATGAAAGAGTATTACGATATGTATTATTCGCGGGAAACATTTAGACGCGATTTAGAAATTTTCTTACGCGACCCGATAACCAGAAATAATTTGAAAGAAATTGTCGAAATATTAAACCTAAAACTTGAAAAAAGAGTTAAAAGAAAATTAGGAGTGTGATGTATATGGCTAGAAGAAAGCAAAAAGGTAGAAAAAAGAAAGTTGTCGAAGGTAGAGTTTATAGGTATATTTACAACAAAAAACTAAAGAAATACGTGAAACAAAAAAAGAAAACTGGCAAAATCGTAGATATTGTACCACCATCTAAAGTACCAAAATAAAAGGTGGTTGAAATGGATGGAAAACGAAAAAGTAGTGTAAATCACAAGCTATGGGCTAAAATTTTCTTAAGAGGACTTCACAATATGCTAAAGGACGGCAAAATTAGATATAGGGACATTGCTGAACATGTAGGAGAAAGCTATGTAACCGTTTACCGTCAGTTTCGAGAATTAGAGACTATAATTAAAGAGGTGGTTAGTTTTGGCTAGAAGACGTGTGGCACATGGTCGTAGAGGTAGGATAACGTATGAAAAAGGTAGAATGGTGGTTATTCCACGTTACCAAAACGTCTACTTAGGTAGAGAGGTTAAAGATGTTGGCAAAAAGGGTTTAGACAAGCTTAGTGAAGTTAGGGGAATTTTGAAACAGCTTGACGAAGACGCAAAGCATGGTGTTTCTTTGCGTACAATTAACGCGAGAACACGTATTTTGTGGCTTGCAGTATTACGTGATGAAGATTTCAGTAAAGAAGAAAGAAGAAAAGCTGTAAGGATGATTAACGAATTTAGGCGAAAATACGGTTGGAAACCACTAAAACCGAAAAAACCACTAAGCTAGTAGTGTCACCACAAAGTGACCAACCAACCACTATTATGTATAGTGATGCATATCGGTGTTAGGTTTTCGGTGGTTTTCCTTTGCCATTACTAAAACAAAACAACACAACTAAACACATCAAAAAAGCAACAAGAAAACAAAGACAACCGCAAAAAACCATAATACTTTTTCTTTTTATGACATTTACAACCTTTTGCTTTTAAAACACACAAAAACAAAACTACTAATAACGTTTCTATTTCTTACCATAGGATATTTCCGAATTCAACCATCTGGAAACCTAGGCTTCGTAGAAGATAGGGTGCCCACAGTTGCTACTTGTTTTAACGAGGGGGACTGGAGGAAAACCTATGGTGACATGTATCTAGATGTGCTGGAGCGTAGAGATTGGAAAGAAATGATTGGTGATGCTCTTACCGTTGCAGCAAATGCTCCAAGTAGAGATGTAAAAGCGCTATAAAACCAGAGCGATACGTTCTTGTACTTGGTGAAAGAACTGAACCTTACAAGAAAAATTCTTGGTTGAATCCATAGGTAACACGCTTTTTGTAGAATGGTTACGGAAAATTACATCTCAAACTGTACATTTTGAAGAAGGAAGCGTATTGATAGGAGTTAGGAAGAAGGACGATATACGACGACTATTTCACATAATTTGTCAAGATTACTAAAAATAATTGAAGAAATCCCAGAGCCAGAAGACCTTCAAGGACGTATCAAAACGAGAGCCGAAATCGTGTACGGAGAAAAGTAATACACTACTAATTTTACATATTATGTTATCGTAGTACGTAACTGTGGTACACGATGAAGTTGGAAGATCTTTTAAAAGTCCAATAATTCCACAAATTCTATTGATTTTATATAAAAATCCAGGAATTCATGTACGAAAACTAATAGAAGAAAGAGGAGGGTCTTCTACTTCCACAAGTCAACTCATAAAGTACCTCGTTGAATTAGGAATGATAAAAATGGAAAAAGAAAAGGACATTCCTCGTCGATACCACTTATATTTAACCGAAAAAGGCAATAAAATAGCTGAACTACTAGAAAGAATAGATAAGATTTTAGGTGAGTAATCGTCTTACGAAATAGTAATTTTCAACATTTAAATGTCAAAATAAAGGTTGTTGAAGCAGAAGGTCTTTGGGAGCCTAAAACCAATACAATTATCATAAAAAGAACTCAACTAGAAAGCTTAGAAAAATATGCGGGTACGCTTTTGCATGAAGTAGCTCACGCTATTAGTGGTGCTAAGGATGTTACTAGGGATTTTGAAGATGAACATAATAAAACTTTTAGGCATCATTGTATCAAAAGTATTAAGAAAATAATTAATTATTCCCCCCCCCGCACGGAAACAGTATTTTAGGTGTTAGGACGAAGTTTTAGATATTAAGAAAGTTTGTATAAGCATAGGAAAGATTTTCCTACGCATGTTGAAGGAGGTATTAACTACATTACGTGCTAATGTCTTTTACTTTGTTCTAGTAATGAAATGAAACATTTGTTGGCTGTCTATGGTCTCTTTCAGTGTCTCTAAAGAACTAAAACTCACTCATTATGGATGGTGTTTTCCTGATTCTATGTAATACTTACATTTTTGTTGTGGTTTTCTAATACTTTTGTTGGCCTCTCTCTTGGCGAAATTTTAAAATGTAGGGATGTTAATGTAAAGATTAAAGAATGTGGCGTTTGTTGGTGGTTGGGGATGGTGGATGATACTCGTGTGTTGATGTATGTTGTTAAGAGGCTTGGTTGTGTGAGGGGGAAGAAGGCTTTGCAGAAGATTATGTATTTTGTTAAGGAGTTTGCTGTTCGTCTTTCTTATAGGTTTAGGTGGTGGTTGTTTGGTCCGTTTAGCAAGGAACTTTATGATGATATTGATCTTTTGGTTTCTCTTGGCTTATTGAAGTATAATGATGTGAGATGTGAGATTTCGCCTACTGGTAGGCTTGGTGAGGTAGTTCCAGACGTTGAGGCGAATATCGACGAAGAGGCAAAGGTGAGGATAGAGAGGTTGTTTGAAAAGTTAAGGGAGGTAACGGGTTTTGATTCGTTTCGCCTAGAGTTGGCTGCGTCTATTCATTTTATTGTAAGGTATGGGGTTGGTTTGGAGCGTAAGGACAAGGATGCGGTTTTTAAGGCGCTTAGGGAAATTAAGGGAGAGAAGTTTGATCGGGAGCTTTTTAACCAGGTATGGGATTCTATGGTGAAATATGGTTTGTTAGGGATTGAAAATTGAAGCAGGAATTGAAAAAGAAGCATTTTAGGGATCCGATTCATGGGTATATAGAGGTTCCTGAGCTTGAGCTTGATGTAGTTAATCATTGCCTTTTTCAGAGGCTTCGTCGAATAAAGCAGTTAGGTTTGGCACATTATGTGTTTCATGGAGCAGAGCATACACGTTTCGGTCATTCTCTTGGAACTATGTATATTGCAAATGAAATATTGAAAGTTATTCCCGAAATTAATAGTGATGACGATTTGTGTAAGAAGATTTCTTTGGCTGCCTTGTTGCATGATATAGGTCATTTGCCGTTGTCTCATACGTTTGAGGATTGTATTAGGGATGTTTTGAGGGGTGATGGACATGAGGAATATACGAAAGCTATTATAGAGAAAACTTCGATAAAGGATATACTTCAGAAGCATGGTTTTAGTGACAATGATGTTAGAGACATTGTTGGTTTTATTTTGGGGCAGCATATTAAGTTTCCGCTGGGAGCACAGATTATTCATTCGGAGCTTGATGCTGATCGTCTAGATTATTTACTTCGTGATTCTATTTTTTGTGGAGTTAAGTATGGTGTTTATGATTTGGATAGAGTGTTGATTTCTTTGATGCCTTTCAATAATAAGTTGGTGGTAGCCTATAAGGGATTTCACGCTGCTGAAGGTTTTATTTTGGCACGATATCATATGTATGTACAGGTTTATGTTCATAAAACAAAGTGTGCTTTTGAAATTATAGCTAGGGAAGTTTTTAGGGAACTACTTGAGAAAGGGTTAATAGAATATCCTTCGCCAAATAGTGGGAATCTAGAGGAAGAACTTTTGGATAAGGATGATATATGGTTATTTTCTGAGTTAAGGAGAATTTACAGGATGCCAGAGTTGGATAGATGGTTAAAAAGGTTGGTGGAGATGTTGTTGTTTCGTCGACCTTTGAAGATGGTTAAGGAAGAAGAGGTCTATTTTCCCGTTGCTGACCCCAATGTCATTAGGAGGTTTAATCGTTTGGAGCAGTTAAAGGACTCGATGATTGTATTGCAGGATTTTGAGAAGGAAGGAATTCAGGAGAATGAGGTTTTTGTGGATAGACCTTCGGTTGAATTGAAGCAGAAGCCGTATTATTTGAGGAGGGGTGATGAAAGGGAGGAGGTTTTGCCAATTTTTATATTGGATAGGAGTGGAAACCTTGTTGATGCTGCCGAGATTAAGAGTTCGCTGATAAGAGATATAGTGGCGAAAAAATTGGAGATTGTTAGGGTGTACACGTTTGAAGAACATCTAGATAAGGTTAGAAACATTATTGAGAAGCGAATTTATAATGAATGATTGGGATTTTTCTATTTTTGAAAAACGGTTTTTATCGGTGATGTGCTTAAAATAAACCTCATTTTTATTTGATGAATCTTTATGGTGGACGGCCACTATTTAAATAAGCTTTTTAAATGTCCATTGCATCAGCGTATTTAAAAGCTATGAGAGGAGAAGTGTTAGACACTATTTCAGAGGCGGTCAACTTCCTTTAACTCCTCTTTTAACTCTTCCACAGGCCAGTTAACAACACTAACCTTTCGTCTACTCAACTTTTTAATAAAATCTTCAACACAGAGATTGGCGAGTTCGGCGGCTTGCTTTAAAGTAACTTTCTCTTCACGGTAAAGTTCAATAGCAACCGTTAATCTAACCTCAACTTCAGAAACATTTTCAGGAACACGTAACCTAATAATCTTCATAAAACTACAACCTACCGTAAACCTTTAACAACAAATACACATTAATACTTAAAAACATAGTCAAGCACTGTAACATAATAGTGTGCAGAGTAGCTAGCCTCTCTGCTAAAATAGTATCTTACGTAGTGATGTAGTTATAAAAGTAGTAATCATGGTGGTTCTAATTTCGATGCAAAAGGTCTTCACTGTCATTGCCTTTTCCCTCCTCTTTTGTCTTTTTTGTGCTTTTTGTTTTCATTTTGTTCATTTTGTCGCTTTTACTTTTCAGGTCGACATTATAATGTAGTGCATGTTATTTATTTTTAGCTACCTCTCTAGGTTGTTTAATGTTGTGGGTTTAAAGCGTTAAATGCGAGAATGTCATACTGTGTTCAATTTTCATTGGAAGGTTAAGAGAAGTGTGTTTGTGTTCATGAAAAGGGTTTTTAGATAATAGGTGGATGGTTGACTATATGATGGTTGGGTTTGATTATATTTATTAGGTGTGTTTGTTAAATTTTAGGTTTAAGGGGTTTTGCAATGTCTGAGGTTAAGATTGGTTTTCCGATGGATTTGGCGCGGTTACTTAAGGTTAGAGTTGATGATTTGCCGAGAGTTATTCGTGAAATTGTTGCAGTGGAGCTGTATAGAGAGGGATACATATCTTTGGGGAAGGCTGCTGAGATAGTTGGTGTATCTAAGTGGGAAATGTTTGAAATATTAGCTCGCAAAAGAGTTCCCGTACGGTATGGTTCAAAGGATTTGGAGGAAGATTTGGAAACACTTAAAAAGATGCTGGAAGGACGTAAATGAAAGTTGTATGTAACAGCGGGCCGTTAATAGCCCTATCTAAAGTAGGAAAATTAGAAGTTTTGAAGAAGCTTTTTGGTGGAATAATTATTTCTGAAGCAGTTTGGAAAGAACTGGTAGAGAAAGGTAAGGAGAAGCCTGGGTCAAAAGAAGTGGAAAAAGCGGAATGGATAAAAGTACGAAAAGTTTTAAACAGATTGTCCGTTCGGCTGTTACTTAAAGAAGTTGATGTTGGAGAAGCTGAGACAATAATTTTAGCTAAGGAGTTAAATGCGGACTTGGTGCTCATGGACGATGAAGTTCCAAGAGAAATTGCTAAAAGTCTCGAGTTAAATGTTGCTGGCACCATTGCGGTTTTATTTGAAGCTTGGAAACGAAACATTTTAACCCAAAACCCGGTGGAAGTCGCACTAGAAATGAAAGCAAGAGGCGTATGGTTGTCTAATGAATTAATAAACAAACTAAAGGAAATGGTTTCAAGTGATCTATAATTTCTTTAAGGATTTTATTGGCCGTGCCCTTTTTACTTTTATGATATTTAGGATTGGTGAAGCATCGGAAAGGTAGTTCATTACCTCTCCTCCCCTACTGCTATTAGGGGTTTTTCGCTTTCAGCGCCGCTATTAACTAGAGCTTTAACTTCGATGCTGCGGTTTGTGTTTTTGGCTTTGATTTTAATCTTTACTCTTATTACCAATAGGTTTCACCAGTAGTTTAGGTTTTTTAATGATGTATCTGCCAAATTTGATTTTAATGTCTGGATTGAACTTTATTCTTCCTTCAGATAGAGTTATTAAGGTATCTTTTGAAACTAAAATTTTCTTTTGGCTCAATAATGTTCACTAAAATTTATCTTTCATCTTCCTTATATATGGATTTTGTTTTCGAGTGGCTTGCTCTTCTGGTTACGTTTGTTAGAATTTTTATCGATTTCTTTCTAGTATATTAGGAAGTATATCTTATGGTGATTCTTTTGTGGCTTTGGCAGGCAATGTGATGTTAAATTGTTTTGAAGTGAAATGCAGGCTTATGATAGAATAGGTTAGTTGCTTTAAGATTTTGAAACTGTTTGTTTACTTTTAGTTTATTTTGGTATTAGTTGCTTTGTTTGTGTGTTTTGCATTTTTTATTTTGGATGAAGTTTCTTTTTAGGTGTTCTTACTGTATGGGATATTTTGAGCACTTTGCATAATGTTCTTAAGTTCATATGTTCTTAATATCTTAGGTGATTTGTGTGGGTAGTATTAAGGTTAATGTTTCGGATGATGTTGAGAAGAGGTTTAGGATGTTGGCTATGAGGTTGTTTGGTTATGGTAAGGGTGCTTTGAGTGTGGCTGCTGAGAAGGCTTTTAGTGAGTGGGTTGCTAGGGTTTCTGAGGTTTTGGAGGTTGTTGGTTTTTTGGATGATCCTGTTGATGCGATTTACGGTATGCTTAGTCATGTTAAGAAGAGTGGTGTTGAGCTTCAACATGAGGCTAGGAAGATTAGGGCTAGAAAGGTGGAAGGCGAATGTTTATAGATTCAAATATATTTTTAGAAGTAGAATTAGCTCAGGAGCATGGTGAGGCTTCAAGGAAGTTTCTTAAAATGGTTCAGAAAGGTGAGGTAAGGGCTTATACTACTGACTTTCATTTGGATAACGTGGTTATTGTTATGGAGAATTATGGGAAGTCTTGGAGAGATATTGCGGTTTTTCTTGCTTCTCTTCTTCACTATAGGGGATTGACTATTTATCCTTTGTTGATTTACGATAAAATAAAGGCTACGGAAATTATGAAAGAAGAGGGTTTGGACTTTGAAGATTCGCTTGCTGCTTACGTGGTGAAGAAGCTTAATTTGAAAGTCATTGTTTCGTACGATTCTGATTTTGATGGAGTGAGTTGGTTAGAGAGAAAGATTCCTGAGGATCTAATTCCATAGTCAATCATCTTGTGCTTCGATAATGTTTATATGATATTGTCATTATGTAATGGTTGTATGTTGTTGGGTGATATGTATGAAGGATAAGGTTTTGGTTCAGGCTCGTCTTCCTGCGGCTTTGGTGAGGGAGTTGGATAGGCTTTTGGAGGAGGGTTATTATAGGGATAGGACTGAGGCTATTGCTGATGGTATTCGTCGGTTGATAGAGAGGTTTTCTAAGAGGGATAGGGTGGCTCGAATGGTTAGGTTATATTTGATGGGGAAGTTGCCTCGTGATTCTTCTATTGATGAAGTGGGTAGGATTGAAAAAGTCAAGGATGTAAGGAGGGCTATTTCAGAGTTTTATGGAACGGATAAGGTTGATGAGGTTTTAGGTAAGTTGAGGGGGAGGAAGCTTTGATTTGTGTGGATACTGATGTTCTTGCTATTCATCATATTTTTACGTGGGATGAACGATATGACGTAAATGAGGAGGTTTTCCAAAGGTTAAAGAAAGAGGGAAAACTTTGTACAACGATACATAATGTGCTTGAACTGTGTGGGCTTTTTGCTGTTGCTGGTTTGTCTAAAAAGATTAATGTAGTTTTGGAGAAGTATTTGAGCAGTGGGGATCTTGTCGTCCTTTTTCCAGAAGAGTTCACTGACTGGGGAGAATATGTTTCGCTTGTTTTTCAATATATTAAGAGGGGCATACCTTATGGTGATTCTCTTATAGCTTTAACATTAGAACAGCATGATGTTGAAATGTTTTTGACGTGGAATACTAAACATTTCCGTGGTAAAGTAGGTTTAGATGTTTTAACGCCAAAGGAGTATTTGGTTGGGAGAAGTGGGGTTTGAAGTGTTAGAATTAGATATTTTAGTTGTGTGCAAGTAATCTTGTTACATTGTTAACAAGAGGCTTGAGGTCTTCGGATTTAGAAATGCTGGTACTTTAGATTTGTTGGGGAGATTCATTTGAGTTGTAGAAATTACGTTGAAGCCTAGTTGTAGTTGTGGTTTATGTTGATGTAAACTGTGAGAGATTTGTTTTTTATCGATATTTTTTATATTGGTGTTTGTGTTTTTTGCGGGAAGGAGTTTTTGATGTTGAAGAGTTTTGATTTTGTTGTTGTGGGTTCTGGTGTTGGTGGTGCAACTGTAGCTAAGGAGTTGTCGGTTCGGGGTTTTAATGTCACTGTTTTGGAGAAGGGTGGTTATCATAAGTTGGGTACTTCATGGAGGGCGCTTAGTTTTTATACGGGTTCTTTTTGGAATTTTTGTCCTGGTGAGATGTCTGATGGTGAGGTTGAGGTTCTAAGAACAATTATGGTTGGCGGTAGTTCTGTGGTTACGCTTGGTAATGGTGTTAGGGCGCTTCAAAAAGAGTTTAAGTCTTTGGGAATTGATTTAGAAGCGGAGTTTATTGAGGCTGAAAAGGAGTTGAATGTTGTTCCTATGCCTGAGGAGTTTATGGGTAAGCGGACTAAAAAGTTGATGGATGCTTCTAGGGAACTTGGGTACGATGTGAAACCTATGCCTAAGTTTGTTAACTTTAAGAAATGTAAAAACTGCGGTATGTGTGTTACTGGTTGCCGCTACGGTGCTAAGTGGACTTCTCAACGTTATCTGAGGGAAGCACGTAAAGCGGGGGCGAAGATTTTAACTGGGGTGTCTGTGGAAAAGGTTCTTCACTCCGGTGGTGAGGTTAAGGGTGTACGTGTTCGTGGGTCTTCTAGTTTTTCTGATATTGAAGCTGAGAACATTGTTTTGGCTGCCGGTGGGATAGGTACTCCTATTATTCTTCAGAGGTCTGGTTTAACTCACGCCGGGAGTAACCTTTTCTTAGATCTTTTCGTTAGTACCTTTGGTATGTTGAAGAATGGGGGTATGAGGGATGAGATTAGCATGGCTACTTTGATAGATGAGTTCCATGGATACGACTTTGGACATGTTTTTATATTTGCCTTTTTCGAAGAAACTCCGTGCGTTTAAGAGGGATAGGATGCTTGGTTTGATGGCTAAGATCACCGATGACAATGTAGGTGAGGTTCATGTTAATGGTGCTATTCATAAATCTGTTACGGAAAGTGATCGGGAGAAGTTGGATAAGGGAATCGAGATTTCAAGGGAAATTTTGGTTCAAGCTGGTGTGGATCCGAAGTCTCTTTATACGTCGAGGATAAGGGGCGGTCATCCCGGGGGGACAGCTGGGATGGATAGGGTTGTGAACTTTGATCAGGAGACTGAGATTAGCAGTTTGTTTGTAAGTGATGCTAGTGTTTTTCCTGTTAGTCTAGGGGCGCCGCCGGTTCTAACTATAATTGCTTTGTCAAAAAGATTTTCGAAGAAAGTGGCATCTGAATATCTTAAGGGTTAAGCAAAGTTGGTGAAAATATTTTAAAATGCTATTACCATGTTGACTTTGAAAGTGTTTATTCGAAGTTACTGTGATTGTCGTTTTCTAGTTTTTGTTGAACAGGTTGTATGAGGTTTTGGCTTATAAGTTCTTTTAGCGTTTTCAATGCTTTTAATGGATCTACTTTTTCTTTCCTAGCCACTTCCGTTAGTAGTTCAGCTATGTTGAATGATCCCTTGTTTTCCGTGAGTTCTTTTGCGATTTTCAATATTTTCTTCTTGATTCCTCTGGTCTTTGGTAATTTTTCTGGCACTTTGTATTCTGCGAATACTTGTTGCGGGAAGCATTCCCTTATGAGCTCTTTTGCTTGACTGTAGATCGAAATGTTTGCAATGTCTTTTTCAAGCGACTCTTTGAACTCTTCTTCAAATCTGTCTAAGAAGTTTCTTAAACATTCTTTTACCTCCGGGAAGTAGTTTCCCAGGTGCTATAAGGATCGCATAGGTATATCTTCCTGAATGGAATGTTAATACTTTTGGTTCAGGCATCTCATAATATATTTCCCCTACCTCACCCTCTCCTGCTCCCCCTATTTCAACGTAGAATCCTCTTATTGCTTGAACGAAGCCTGCGATAAGGTTGGAGTTGATGGATGTTCCTTTGAATGGGTATTCAAATATGCAGAGGCCGCTTTCTTTGCTTACAACCAGAAGCGACTCTAAACTGTTTAATTCAAGTATTAACTCATATTCCCTTAGAAGTTTCCCTTGTTCTACCTCCGCTTTCTTCTTTCTTTTTGAGATACGTCGACGTGTTTCTGCAAAGACAGCAAATATTGTTGCTAACAGTACAAAGATCCACCATGTATGTAGAAATGTTTCAAATATTGTGAGAGGTTTTACTGTAACACTGTATCTGCTGGTTGTAGATGCTTTTTCACGTGTTCCTTCATATGTAATCATTATGTTTATGTTGGTCATTTCTTTGGTTGTTTGAAAAGTATATGAGAATTCTCCTCTCATGTTTGTTACTGTTTCATACGCGTATTCTTTTGTTGTTCCATTTTCATAGGTTACTTGTACTATTATTTTGATTGTTGCCATGGCGATTGGTTCACCGCTCTCCGTGGTTAAAGTCCCCGAAACTAGGATTGTGTCGCCAGCAGTTACTTCCTGCGGTATATTTACAGTAAGTATCACGCGGGTTTTCGGTAAAATATGAAGTGGTATTTCAAAAGTTGTTGGTACATAGTTTGGTGCTTCTATTAAAACGGTTATTGAATAATTTCCGGGTTCGATTCCTGTTAAGTTTAAGGTAGCATTATTTAGCTCGGATGGATAAGTGAAGTTCGATTTCACATACCAAGTTGAATTATCAAAATCAGCATGAACATAAAACTCAGTAACTAGAGTCCCATCTCTTACATGACAACTTTCACACGTAACATTAAACTTCGACAACCAATTAGCAGTAACATTCAAAATGACGGGATCATAAGTAATAAAGTTCGTTGAATTCCATGTTCCATCTTTATTAACTGGCTCATCATTTACTTCCAATTTATAACTTACTTTATTTGACGGAGAAAAGCACGCTACTAAAAAGAAATCGTACCCACTTGGCTTAAATGAACTACCATCATAATAATATGTGTATCCTTCATCTTTATTGTCGCTATTTGATCCTTCATCATTGTATGCAACCCACCTGCAGTCTCCATCGGATGATAAATAGACGAAAAAGGTATTATCATAAGTTTTTGAAACATTAAGAAAGAGAGGAGGATCAATTATTATTGTAACGTTCCTTGAAGTTGCAAAACTTTAAAAGTTTACATACAAGCTACCATTTCTAAGAACATTAGAGGGATATGGCAAAACCCCGGTTGAATTCATTATTTTCCACGTTAAGTTAACAGATTGGCCCGTGGGAGTATATATACTGATGTTAAATGCTGTTATGTTGCATGAAGCTGGAATTCTGAAAGACATAGTACGGGGAGTTGTTAGGGAATAATCAACAGTCGG
Organism: Candidatus Baldrarchaeota archaeon; assembly: GCA_016840485.1. Lineage (GTDB taxonomy): Archaea > Asgardarchaeota > Baldrarchaeia > Baldrarchaeales > DXJG01 > DXJG01. The sequence goes on along the minus strand of JAEOSG010000023.1, from coordinate 16,754 downwards.
CGAGTATTGAGGATCCACCCATTCTATTATTTTTGTTAGGTTTTGTGGTTGTATGTCTGTGAAGTTTAGGGTTATTTTTGTGGCGTTGAAGCCGTAGGTTGTGAGGTTTAGTGTTTTGTAGAATGTGTCGTTTTTAGCGTCTGGTGATCTGACGTAGATTGTTTTATTGTTTATCCATTGGGTGGTTTGCGTTGCTGTGAAGTTGGCTGGTATGTTTTCGCCGGTCGACGATACGCTTTGTTCAAGGGAATCTTTCAGTTCTGGTGTTTGTAGAGCTGATGAGGGCTGTGTTAGATTTGTGAGTAGGAAGATTATTGAGATGAGTACTAGGGGGATTATTGTTTTTGCACGGGATTTCATGTGAGCGGCCTCTATATTGATTTACGTTTCGTATCCTCTTATGTGCGTATTTGAGATGATTGCGGGAAGATAAGTGTAGTAGTAACAATTATTACGATTATCGCGTTTTCATCGGTATAATATAGATGTATTCAAAAGTATTAAGGTCTATTTCATGAAGCTTCTAAAGAAAACGTAAAGCAAATGCATGTCTAAGTTATTTTTAAACCGCGACAGTAAACCGTTTTCACCTATCTTTACATTTTTAAACCATTACACGAGTATATCTAAAATTTAAGGAAAGGGGAAACTATAAATACTATAAGCGCTGTCAACATTGCTATTAAGACAAGATTTTTTATTTTTTTAGCGTTTTGAGGAGAGTAGTCTCTTAGAAGAGAAACTGTAAATATTATAAATAACAGATCCGTTACGAAAACCACCAAGATTAGGTAGGACAATCCTAGAAGACCCAAAATGTATGGCAAGGGGCTTAAAACAACAGCTGATAAATAGAGTATTGCGGCAGCCCATGCAGCTGTTTTCGGCCCGAAAGCTATGGCTACAGTTTTTATGTTTTTAGTTTTATCTCCCTCGATATCCACTATCCCCTTATTAATTTCTCTTCCGGTATTTGCAAGAAAAGCCAGCAAGGAAAATATGAGAAGAATAGGTGGAAAACTTTTCGTGGATACAAGTCCCCCAAAAAGAAAAGGCGCTGCAACACACATACTTACAATTATGTTCCCCAGTAGACCTGTTGCTTTCAGTTTAGCATTATAGATAAACGAAAGAGCCCAGAAGAAAGAAGCAAAAATAAGACATTCTAAACCTAAGGGAAAAGATAACGCTAATCCTATAAATGTAAATATTATGAAGAGGAGAATCGCTTCCTTTGGCGATATGTCTCCACGTGGAATCGGCCTGTCAGGATTATTAATAGCATCAATTTCACGGTCAAAATAATCATTGATAACGTCTGCAGCCGCTTGAAGAAAGAAGCCCGTGAAAAATCCTAAAACAATTTCAGATATCTTCGGCCAACCTTGCAAAGCAAAAAACTCACCTATAATCACAGCAAACCCTATCATAACACAATTAACAACACGCATAATTTTAACAACTGCAACAGGCTTCAACTACCAACACTCCTCCAACAAATCAACAAAGCTTAACATATCAGGATCGTTGTGATGAATACTAAAAACCTCTTAAAAACTCTTACTCACAGCGCAAACACAGAAGACCGAGAAGAACTAGGTGAAAAAATGGTGGGCCCGGAGGGATTTGAACCCTCGACCTCCCGGTTTCCGCCGTTCAAAGTTATCAGCCGGGTGCTTTGATTTCTCGGGATATCGCCCCGAGATCTAACCAGACTGAGCTACGGGCCCATTTAGATCATATTGTATGTTGTGATGTTAGGGTATTTTTGTTTTTTGGTAGGTGTAACTATCTAATATTCTTTTGTATAATCTTTTTAAACTTCACTCCAAACGGGTATGGGCTTAAAAATGATTCAAAACTGTAGGGCAATAGTTTGTTAGAATTAGGAACTTTAAACAGCGAAATATTATGTGAATGCGATTAAGGACAGAGGAGGGATTTTTGTTGTTGGTGGACCCGCCGGGATTTGAACCCGGGGCCTCCGCCTTGCAAGGGCGGCGCTCTACCAGACTGAGCTACGGGCCCCGCTACTTAGTTGTGTAGGTTGTTTGTTTTTTAATTTTTTCTCTAGACTACTGAGAGTTGATTGCTGTTATGTTTGCGATAGAAAGCATGGTAGGTCGGTGCTGTGGTGTTATTGTTTTATGGTATTATTTCTGTTGTGTTGTTGTATGGTGGATAGTTGAATTCTTCTTGGTTTATGATTCCCTTTTTTATTAGTTTTTTATTGTTGGTTTTGTTTTTTCTAGTTGATGTATTAGGTGTTTTGTTATGTTGCATATTTTTTTGAAGCCTTGGATCCCCCATAGCTTTGTTTTGTTTGCGAATAGGCATCTTCCTCCGCATATTGAATATATGTCACATGTTGGGCATGGTTCTTCAATAGTGACTTTGTATGGGAGGTCTTTTGGTTTTGAGTTCCATATGTCTCCGATGTTGTTCCATTCGAATTCTGGGGCGATTGGGCATGCTATTATTCTTCCTGATGTTGTTATTGTAAATGCGTTTATGCCGGCACCGCATCTTAATTCTGTTTCCTCGTTGTTTAACAGTGTTTTCATGATTCCTATGAATGGTACAATTCCTAAGACTTTTTCTTCTTTCTCCATTTTTTGGATCCAGTATTTGATTAGTTTGGTAATTCCTTCGTTGTATTTTTTCACCCATTCGTCGAAGTTTTTGTATCTTTGGTATGGTGGTGAATCCCATTGTACGTCTAGTTGCCAGTGTACATGGTTAAATTTTGGGTTTTTTAGTTCGATGAGATGTTTTACGTCTTCATATATGTTTGTTTTCTCAGAAACTGCCATTCTTGCTATTAGATCCCCTCTATATCCTCTTTCTTGTATGGTTTTTACGTTTTTAATTATCGAATCGTATGTGTTTTTGCCTCGATAGTACTCTGTTGTTTCTTTTCTACCATCTATTGATACTAAGATAGTGTCAAGTTTGTGTAGATACTTTGGTTTTAACTTATGCAGAAAGATTCCGTTGGTTTGAAGTATGTAGTGTTTCGCTGGTATTTGATCTATTATTTTTTCCATTAGAGATATTTTTAGGAGGGGTTCTCCGCCGTAGAAGGCGATTATTGGTTCTGGGTCTTTTTGTATGAAGTTTTTTAGGGTTTTCATGTTGTATGTTGGTTCTATGGGTTCTATGTCGGGGTTTGGCTGGTTTCCACAATATTTACATGTTAAGTTGCATTTCTGTGTGAGAATTATGAAATATAGCATGGGACACGCCCATTCGTAAAATGAATAGATAGGTAAGTTGTTTTTCAAAATAGATGGTTATAGTTTTAGGTATATGACTTGGGTTTTTGTTTTTGTGACGGTTACTGTTATTCTTTGTAGTTTTTGAGGTTCTTTTGGTGTTCCGTAGTTGAGGTTTTGTATTTGATGCATTTCTTTTAGATCTTTTTCTAGGGGTTTTAGTTCTTCTGGTATCCATACTTCTGATATGGGTGTTCTTAGTGCTTTTCCATGGTCCTTTTTGTATTTCCATATGGCGCTGTTTATTGCCATTAGGGTCTGGGTTATTTCTGTGAGTGGTGTTTTCCACTCTGGGTTTGGCTGTGGGAATTTTTCTAGGTGGATACTTTTGTTTGGTGAGTAGAGTTCTCTGTAGATTTTTTCTGTTATGAAGGGTGTTATTGGAGCTAACAGTTTTAAGATTGTTTTAAGTACTGTGTGAAGCGTGTACCATGCTGCTTGCTGTTCTTCTTCTGTGAATTTTCCTTCTCTATTATATGCTCTGGATTTTACAAGTTCTATGTAGTGGGATGCAAATATTTCCCATGTGAAGCTTCTGACTTTTGTTGCTGGTATTTGGAAGTCTAGTTTTTCGTATCCTTCTTTTGCTTCTTCTATTAGTTTGTTTAGTTCTCCTAGTATCCATTGGTCGGTTGCTGTTAGTTTAACTTGATTTTGTGGTTCTGGGAAGGCTGATATGAATCTGGCTATGTTCCAAAGCTTTACCAAGAATTTGTATGCTCCACCTACTCTTTGTTCGGAAAATCTTATGTCTGATCCTAGTCCTGCTTCCATGCTTCCCCAAAGTCTTATTGCATCGGCTCCATATTTTTTGAGTAATGGTTCTGGCATTACTATGTTTCCTTTCGATTTCGACATTGCTTCGCCTTTTTCGTCTACCACCATGCCGCTTATCCATATTTCGCGGAAGGCTGGTGCTTTTAGTAGTTGGTACGTTCTTAGTATGGAGTAGTATAGCCATGTTCTTACTATGTCTTTTCCTTGCGGCCTAATCGAGCATGGAAACGCTTTTTTGAAGAACTCTGGGTCCTTTTTGTATTTTAATATTACGAGCTGTGAGATGCTTGAGTCCATCCACGTGTCGAAGGTTCTGGTCTCTCCCTTGAATCCTTTTGTAGATCCGCAGTGGGGACATTTATCAATGGGCGGGTCTTCTTTCCATGGTTGGTAATATTTTCCTGATGGTGGTGTGACAGGTTTTCCGCATTCTTTGCAATACCAAAGTGGGATTTCTGTACCGTAATATCTTCTTCTGCTTATCGGCCAATCTGTTGTTACCGAGTTAATCCAGTTTATGAGTAGTTGCTTGTTGTACGGCGGATAAAACTTTATTTCATCTATTATTTTTAATAGTTCTTCGAGGAATTCTACTTGTTTGAGGTAATATTCTGGCATTGCTACGAATTCTATCGGGTCTTTGGATCTCCAGCAAATTGGGGTTCGGTGCACTATTTTTTCTTGTTTAATTAATAGTCCTTGTTCCTTTAGATCTTTAATCACTTGTTCTCTAGCTTCTTGCACTGTTAGCCCGGCGTATTTTCCAGCGGCTTCTGTCATTTTGCCGTCTGGGTTGATTGCTATTGTCGGTTTTAATTTTAGTTCTCTGAATAGTCTTACGTCTCCGTAGTCTCCGTAGGAGCATATCATTACTACTCCTGTTCCGAATTCTGGGTTTGCTTCTTTATGTGGAATTATTGGTACTTCTTTACCGTAGAGTGGGACAATTGCGGTTTTTCCATGTAAATGTTTGTATCTGTCGTCATCAGGGTGAACTATTACGCATCCACAGGCGCAAAGGAGTTCTGGGCGAGTTGTTGCAATTATGATGTCTTCTCCTGTTTCTTTTACTTTGAATTTAATGTAGTTTAGGTAGGCTTCCTCTTCTCTATATTCTACTTCCGCATCGGCGATTGTTGTGTGGCATACGGGGCACCAGTTGTTTGGCCTGTTATCCTCATATATTAATCCCTTCTTCCATAATTCTATGAAAGTTTCTTGTGTTATTTTACGATATTCAGGGCTATCGGTTCTGTAGATGTCCTCTGGTTTAAAGGAGTTGCAGCTTAGTCCAAGTCTTTTTGCTAGGGATACGATTTCTCCTTCATATTTGTCCAATAGTTCTTTGCAAAGTTTTATGAATTCTTCTCGTGGTGTTTCGATCATTCTTATGTTGTATTGTTTCTCCACTTGTACTTCTATTGGTAACCCGTTTCTATCTACGCCAAAGGGGAAGAGAACTTCGTAGCCTTGCATTCTTCTGTAACGTGCAATCATATCTATTTGACTATAATGTACTGCTCCACCTATATGCCATTTTCCTGAAGCATAGGGTGGAGGTGTGTCGACGGAGTATATTGGTTTTTCTGTTTTTTCGTTAAATTTGTATGTTTGTTCTTTTTCCCAGAGTTTGATGATTTCTTCCTCTACTTCTGGTTTCCAACGTTTTTCTTTTAATCTCGGCTCTAAGATACTCATATGTGCTCACCAATGGTTTTTTGAAAATCTAATAAAACAAATTCTGATTTTTGAATGTAAAATTCAAAACGACTGTATAGGAAACTTGGAAATTGAAGTATTAATGATCGTGAAAAGATCAATCTATGGGGAGACTTTAGAGCACCTCCAATCCACCATGTTAACCTCCACGACACACTAGGATTAACCCTTTTGCATCACATTAATTAAATTTTTCGCGGTAAATTTAAGTTAATTGGTAACTCTTCTTGACAATACATATTTAGCATTTAAACGAGGGATGAGAATGAGGATCGTAATCAAGATTGGAGGATCATTGCTTCAAGATGATGGTAAAATTAATGTTGATAGAATCTCCAGGTACGCTGAGATCATCAGAAAGCTGAGAGAGGAAGGACATAATTTAGTGATTGTTGCTGGAGGGGGGAATATTGCTCGAAAGTATATAGAAGCTATGAGAAAACTGAATGCACCAGATGCGATTTGCGACCTAGTAGGTATAAAAGTAGCTAAGCTAAATGCCTACCTTTTAATTTCAGCAATAAAGGAAAACGTTTATCCTAAGGTTCCGGACACCATTGAGGAGGCTATTTCAATATTTTCAATGGGGAAAATTGTTGTTATGGGAGGGTTGCAGCCGGGTCAATCTACTAATGCTGTAGCAGCACTACTTGCCGAGTCAATCAGGGCAGACATTTTTATAAACGCAACAACTGTAGATGGGGTTTATACCGCTCCACCGGGAACTCCAGGAGCCAAAAAACTCGAACAGGTAACAACGGAGCAATTAATGAAAATTATGCGGGAAACCTCGAAATTTAAAGCTGGAGAATATAGGCTTTTTGATCCCTTAGCTATTCTCATAGTGCAGAGAGCAAAATTACTGGTAAAAATAGTTGATGGACGAGATCCACATAATATTTTAAGAGCCTTGAGAGGGGAGAAAGTGGGGACAACTATACTTCCGTGAAAGATTAACGGTACGTTAGTTTAATTTATTTAATTATCTTACACCTAGGTACAGTTTTGCTAGCTCTGGGTGTTGTAGTAATTCTTCAGCCTTGCCGCTAAACTTTATTGTTCCGCTGACAAGTAAATAGGCACTATCTCCAATCTCTAATGCTCTTTTAGCCATTTGTTCGACTAAAAGAATTGTTATTCCTAATTCATCTCTAAGATCTACTACCTTTTGAATTACTTTTTTAGCTATTATTGGAGCTAAGTCCATGGTTACCTCGTCTAGAAGCATTAGCTTTGGATTTCTTATTAGTCCCATTGCTATGGCTAACATTCTTCTCTCTCCGCCGCTTAGTGTTCCAGCTTTTCGATGAAGGAACTCTTTCAATACTGGGAACATTTCTAGTACTTCGTCAAGTCTGTCTTTGAGTTCATCTCTCTCCAGCGTATATCCAGCCATTCTAAGGTTTTCAAATACTGATAGTTCAGCGAATACGTTTCCCATTTGTGGGACAAGTGATATTCCTGTTCTAGCTATTTTGTGTGAAGGTACTCCGGCTATACTTTTGCCTTCATATATTATGTCTCCGGAGTGAATTGTGGCTAACCCGACTATGCTGTTTAGGAGAGTTGTTTTTCCGGCTCCGTTTGGTCCAACGACTACGGTTATTTCTTTTTCTGGAACTTCTATATTTATGTCGAATAATACTTTGAATTTTCCATAACCAGCATATAGATTTTTTACCTTTAGCATTTACACCACCTAGCCTATGTATACTTCTATTACCTTTGGATCGTTAACTACGTCCTGAGGTTTCCCTTCTGCTATTACTCTGCCCCTATCCATTGCGTAAGCATAGTCAGCGTAGGGAACAGTTATGTCTATTCTGTGTTCAACTATTAGAAACGTTAATCCTAAGCTTTCTTTTAACTTTCTGACGTAGGATAGTATTTGGTCGGCAAATGCTGGGTCTACTCCCCCAATGGGCTCATCCAACGCTATAAGCTTGGCTCCCGTAGCTAGTGCTCTTGCAAGTTCTAACAACTTTAAGTGGGCTCCTCCCAGCGTATATGCTGGTTTATCCCAGTATTCGTCCAAGCCGACTCTGTGTAAGATTTTTAATGCTTTCTTTATGTTTTCCTCCTCGTACTTTTCCCAGGACTCTCTCATCAACGCCTTGATGGGGTATTCGCCTGGGTTTCTCATAGCAGCTAGTACGTTATCGAGAACTGTTAGGGTTTGGAATGGCATAGGGATTTGAAACGTTCTAACAAATCCTAGTTCATATATTTTGTGGGACGGGTATCCTGTTATGTCTTTTCCATCGAAAATCACTTTTCCACCGTCTGGTTTTAGTACACCTGTACACACGTTTATGAAAGTGGTTTTTCCGCTTCCATTTGGACCTATTAGTAATGTTATTGTTTTTTCTCTGACCTTTATATTAACATTATTTACTGCTACGAGCCCTCCAAACCTCTTAACTAGGTTTTTAGTGATTAGAAGTTCCTTCACAACGCTCACCACAACTTCTATACTTAATAATCCACTATATAAGGTTAAGCTTAATGTATTAGGACCGTTAGGAAAGAAAAAGAAATAAAATTTGGGAGAATACTGTGAATTTCACCCGTAGATTTGGATGAACCATTCGATTTTGTCTTCCGCGCCACGATATACTCCGACCATAACCCACTGATATTCTTCAGCCGTGGAATTATACATTACTGTCCAAAGGTTGTAGTCGGCGAAAGCTCTATCACCATTCTCGTTTAGTTCAAACCATCCACTTGCGCCGAAATAGTTTTTAACCACCATTGGCAAAACGTCCCTAACTTTCTCTGCGTTGTATTCATCCACTATGTCTAAGGCCAGTGCTAAGCACCATACAATGTCGTAGGTGGCATATGCGTACGAATCTGGGCTTCTTCCTAGTACTTCCTCAACATGGGATTTTACGGCTTCAAATTTTGGTGAAACACCAGGAGCAAATATCGTGTTGGTAAAGTTGACTTGAGCTGCAAACGGAGCTGCTGCTTCATGCTCAACTAATTTGCTTAATAAGCATGTTCCGTCGCTACCGAACCATTTTACCTCTTTTAATACCGGGTATGCTGAAGCGTCCTCCATGTATGGAATAATCTCCTCAAACGAGATGGCCAAGATTCCAATCTGCTCTTTTGGAACTCCTTGATTTATTAAGCCTTCCACTGCATTTTTTAATGCTTCAGCTTGAGTTGGAAAATCTTTGAGCCCTGGGTCGTATCCCACTTCCTCATGGAAAGTCCCACCTAAGTTTTCAAATGCTGCTTTGGTAGCATCTTTTAGCCCAGTTCCCCAAGCATCTTCTCTCCAAGTACAAACCACGTGCCTGACTCCAGCTTCCCATATTAATCTTGCAATAGCTGGTCCCTGTATGGTGTCATCTGGACAGAATCTAAATATGAAATCGCCTGCTATTGATAGTCCAGGTGACGTGGAGGATGGGCTAACTATTAATATTTTGTTTGAATCAGCATATGATTTAAGTTCTTTTACTTCGTTACTGGACATTGGTCCCACAAAAAATTGCACTCCTTTGCCATGCCATGTCTGTAACTTACTTAGGGCAGTTGTTGGATCTGTTGCAGTATCTTCAACCACCAGATCGAGTCTCCAAGCTTCTCCTCGTGCTTCAAGCCATTCGTTTACCTCAGATGCTGCCAACTCGGCAGTTGCTTTACTGTTTTCTCCATATGTTTTTAGGTCTCCAGTTAGTGGGCATAGGAACACGATGGTTACATCTCCACTTAAACCTGGTTTCGGTGCTGCTGGAGCCATTACACTTCCTACTAAGTAACCGCCTCCGAAACCAACTAGTAGAAATATTATGAATAAACCTATTACTGCCTCTTTTCTAGCTAATATTCCAGACATACCCTTTCCCCTATTCCTCTATTTTTTGGTGCTAAAATATGATAGTTGACATTTGATTATTTAAGGTTTACCATATGGATAATATTTAGTTGTACAAATGGGTAAAATTTGTTGCCCATTACTGTATATAGAATACTTTATATCTTTACATATCAAAGTTAATTACTCGTGTACAACTCCAAAAACAGCGTATGAAAAAGCATGTTTAGATAAAACTTAATAGGAAAGTTTTTCGACTATTTTATTTAAAAAGTAAAAGTGAAAGGGGATAGGTGTGGAAAATGTTTCCACCGGTAGTAGCTGACGGGATAGCTTATGCTAGTGCGATGGCGCTGTTAGCTTGTGGTATAACGCTAATATACATGTGTACAAGAACCTTTAACTTTGCTCATGCAAGTATGGCTACTTGGGGGCTTTTCATCGTGTACACTGGAGTAGAACTGTACGGAGGTTCACCTTACTACTACTTCCCATTCGCGTTTCTTTTTGGAGGGCTTTTGGGTGCAATATGTTACATATGGATAAATGGACCATTATTAAGACGGCGAGCGTCAGAAGTGACGTTGATGATGTCAACCCTCGGATATGAATTAATACTACTTTCGGCGCTGCAAATGTATTCAGATTATCTTACTTTGAAGTTCAAGCTATATCCTGGGCTTATAACATTGGGTACGTATGATTTTCGGATATTTGGGATCAAAGCGATAACAGTAGTTTCGTTTGTGTCTGCCGTTGGCATATTAACAGCTTTGCACCTATTCTTGGTTAGAACGAAGTTTGGAATTGCTATAAGGGCTACTGTCGAAAACCCTCCACTAGCAAATATCATCGGAATAAACTCTGAAAAAGTGTATATAACATCTTGGATACTTGGTGGTGGATTAGCTTCCTTGGGAGGGGCGATGATTTCTCTAGTGTTGACTGGAAGTCCTGTTATGGGATGGACAATAATTGTGACGATGTTTGCAGCAAGCATATTAGGAGGACTCTATAGCATATATGGAGGAACTTTAGGTGGTTACCTCGTAGGATTGGCTGAATATGTCGGAATGTCGATACTCGCAGCATTAGTTGGTCCATGGATATTAACGTACAGACCTGTCGTACCTCTGATAATAATGTGCGTTGCGTTGTTGGTATTTCCACGAGGTCTAGCTGGAATTCCGTGGGGTTCACTATTAAAATTAGGGAGAATATTCAAAGGCATTAGGAATAAAGGTTCTGAAGGTAGGGGGAGGGTGGCAAAAACATGATGCCCCCGTTTGTTTATTTAATAATTCACATAATGGTGGAATTTTCGATATTTATGATAGTTACACTGAGTTTAAACTTAGAAGTAGGACATACCGGTATTCCACAATTCGGTAGAGTTATAGCTGTGATAGCTGGAGCATTTGCCGTGGGAGCAATCCCAGGAAGAATATTAGCATATATGATGGGACTTCCATATGGAGCAGAGTACGCAATTTACAAATATAACTACTGGGTAGTGGATGAAATTAGCAATAAACTTGCCGCTAATGTTCCCCTCTCTATAACGTACTTTATATTATCACTATTACTTGCAGCGGTGTGCGGTGCTGCGGTAGGATGGCTAACATCCCGACCTGCCATTAGATTACGTGAGGCATACTTAGGGATTTCTCTCTTAGCCTTCGGAGATGTTCTTATGTGGATTGGATACAACTATGAACCATTAGTTGGGGGATCTACCGCTACAGCGGTTCCCGACCCATTTAGATGGATTTGGAAGTACAGATTTACAGTGGTTAGCTTTGTAATAGTTGTAATTGCATTTATGATGTTGTTAATCGTGGAAAGATTAACAAAATCTCCATTTGGCCGAACATTAAAGATGTTAAGAGACAACGAGCTTGCAGCAACTGTTTTTGGAAAAGACATCGTGAAAATTAGAACACGAAGCTTAGTGATAGGATCCTCGATAGCCGCTGTCGCTGGTGCGCTTTACGTAATATACAGTGGTACATGTAATGCAGCTGCATTCACCCGTTTAACGTGGACATTTTGGCCGTGGGCATATATGATGCTTGGAGGAGTTGGGAGTAACATAGGAGTAGTTATTGGAGTTCTGATATTTATCATAATAAGAAAACTAATAGTGCTATATAGGTTTGAGCTTGCGCCTTACTTGCCTTTCGACCCAATATGGCTAGAATACACCTTGGCCGGGCTAGCGATAATACTAATAGTATTATTCAGACCTTACGGCTTACTTCCAGAAAAACCAGAGCCTACAATACCGCCAGAAAGAATAAGAGAACTATTAGAGGAAATAAGAAAAGAAGAGGAAACCGAAGTACAGGAATAACTTTAGTTCAACCATTTTATTTTAATTATACAATCGATCTTTTGATTTCTAAAGTACCATTTAGAAGCAAAAACATGTTAAAAATGTTTTACCATTTTTGTTAACTTAAAAGGTTGATGGATTTGGTGCGGGGGGTGGGATTCGAACCCACGTAGGCTTGCGCGGTTTTAAGACCTCTACGCCAGCGGATCTTGAGTTTCGGCCAGGTATTTTAACTCCTGTCCGCCGCCTTTGATCGAGCCCCCTGTTTTTGGTCTTTGACCTGGCTCGGCCACCCCCGCACAGCTCATTTTTATCTACATTATTTAATAATTTATAAAGGTGTTGTGTTTCTGAATGTTCGAAAGCTAACCGATTATCAAGTTTAGAAATGGAAAGTAGTAGCTTATCGGGGGTTATGCAATGTGGGTAACTTGTATAAAGATGCGGAAAGATTGGCGGTAAAGTATCGATTTCCTGTCGAAATCGTTGCAAGGTGGTTAGAAAGATACGGGAAGAGGGTAGAAAATATTTTGGCTGCTTTAAGGACTCCCCCTCGTAGGTTTTCGATTCGCGTGAATTCGCTAAAATCTGGGCCTGAGGATGTTGTTGATTTTTTGGAGAGAAATGGATATAGAATTGAGTTACATAGAGATTTAGATGAAGTTATCTTTTTGAGAATAGAGGGTCCTTTTGAGCTTCCTGAGGTCAAAAAGACTGTAGTTGCTGACAAGAAGGCTGCTGAGAGTGTTTTGATGGGTGCTCATTTATTTGCTCCGGGGGTTTTGCGGGCTAAGGGTGTTAGGAAAGGAGATGAAGTTGCGGTTGTAGATGAGTATGGACAGGTTGTTGGTGTCGGAATTGCTATGATGGATGGTGTGGAAATGGTTAAGGTTGGTAGGGGAGTGGCTGTGAAGATTACTCGATCTCTTTTTCGCGTTCCAAGTTTGAGAGGTTCGGAGATTTTTGAGAAGGGGTTAGTTTACCCTCAGAGTTTTCCTGCTATTGTAACGGGGAGGGTTTTGGAGCCTGAACCTGGAGATTTTGTTGTGGACATGTGTGCTGCTCCTGGTGGCAAAACTTCGCATATTGCTCAATTGATGAATAATTGTGGGAAGATACTTGCTGTTGACCGGTCTGAAGCTAAAATTAGAGGGTTAGAAGAAAATTTAGCGAGGCTAGGTGTGAAAATTGTTAGTACATACGTGGGTGATGCCAGAGAACTTCCCATCAAGTTTCCCTCTCTTAAGGCTGATAAAGTGCTTTTGGATCCTCCTTGCTCCGCTTTGGGTGTTCGACCGAAACTTTATGAAACACGGAATGTGAGAGATATTTTGGCGTTGTCTGCTTATCAGCGGTCCTTCCTTCGAGCCGCCGTTAAAATACTTAAAAAGGGAGGTGTTCTCGTTTATAGTACTTGTACCCTCAGTCCTGAAGAAAACGAGCTAAATGTAAAATATGCCATAGAAGAGTTGGGTTTGGAACTTGAGGAACAGAAGTACTTTTATGGTTGCAAAGGGGAGAAATTTATTTCGCAGTATAATCTAGTTCAGAGGTTTTATCCTGATTTGAATGATACTCCTGGTTTTTTCATCGCTAAATTTAGAAAAACTTTTGATTAACGAGTTACTTGTATGAGTCGAAGGAGGTATTTTACCGGTACTCCATTAAGTTCATCTGAACATTTTTTATCTATTAGAACTAGTATTCCTACTGGTTTGGCTTCTAGTTCTCTTAAGCTTTCCACGGCATGCTTTATCACCGTTCCCGTTGTAATTACATCGCTGACAACTAAGGTTTTTTTGTTTTTAACCGTTGCAAATGACGGGCTTACGATTCCTGTAATTTGTTTCTCCTCTCTGGTTGATTCTAAACTAGGTCTTGGTCTTATGATTGCAAAATCCTTTTTTAGTTCTTCTGCTATTTGTAGAGCAAGCGGTACTCCTCCTGTCTCTAATCCAGCTATTACTTCTGGTTCTTCTATTTCTCCTCTAATTATTAGTTCTTGTAAGAAGTCGGCCATTGCTTTTCCTACGTACTTTAATCTTGTTACGTTTCTACCAAGATTACTCCAATCCACGTATATGTCTCCCATTGCTGTTATTCTTTCTTTTTCCCTTTCTGCGTGTAGTACAAGCCATATTGCGGTATCTCTTTGTACATTTAGCGCGTTTGCTATTTCTTCAGTCGTTAATCCTTTATTTTTAAGTTCTTTGGCTTTTTCTATTAATTCCTTTAAACTTTTCATTTTCTTTACCCCTTAATAACTTCTTTTTAACTGCTTTCCTTTTTATTTTTTCACCACACACATCACATATATCATCAGCATAACTTGGCGGGAAACGTTTTCCACATGCTGGGCAGTAAATTTCCCAAGAAATAAGATACCTAATACCTTTTTGAACTAGAGAGACAAAATTTATGGTCAACTTCTTTGCTATGTTTTGAACAGCATAATCATCTGATATAATGGTTGTTTTAAACCCCTTATTTTTATATTCAAGAGCTAATGCTAATATTTGTTTATCGGTTTCTGAGATATAAGGTAGGTCTCCGGTTTCGCTTGCTACCTGCTCAACTATTTTAATCGATCTTGTGCTTGGAGATTTTATTTCAATCTTTTGAGACTGAATATAAGTTTCGATAACATTTTTTATTTTTTCATCTAAAATTTCATTTAATACCCCTGGAACAGTAATATACTTGCCGTTTGGCAGGTAGAAGTAGAATTTTCCTATAAAAGCAGATGCATCGAGGATTAAAACTTTTTTATTCAATATCTTCGCCTCTATAAAGCAGCCTTTTTCTGATTCTCCTGTATATGTCAACAGGTTTTATTCTTATGAATAAGACTGGAACATTTGACTTTGTTATTTTTATTACTGCTCTCGCAGGGAGTGAATATCGAAATTGGCCGTCAATTACCAATAGTGCTTCAGTACTGGGTTTTAGCAGCTTTATTGTTACAATGCTCTCTAATGGGACAACAAGGGGTTTTAGTGTGAATCCTAAGGGGCAAATGGGGGTTATAATGAATGCTTTGACTCTCGGATCAATAATTGCTCCTCCGGCCGACAACGCATATGCAGTGGATCCCGTTGGCGTCGCAACTAGTAAACCATCTGCTTTTTCTGTTACCAACGTCTCTCCGTCAATTTCAATTAAAAAGTGAAGTAGTTTTGCAGGTTGTTTTGATGTTACTAAAACTTCATTTAATGCATCAGGAAGTTTTTCTCCATTGATTATGGGAGAAAGCCTTTCACACCGTTCTATTTCAAAATCACCATTTAAGACTCTTTCAAGAGCGTTTATAGATTCGTGTGGTTCAACTTCTGTTAGAAAACCTAGAGTACCCATATTAATTGAAAATATTGGACATTCTCTTTTAAGACGCCCCGCTGTCATTAAAACTGTTCCATCCCCTCCAATCGTTACTATTAAATCGGCACGTACTTCTTCTAATAGTTGAAAATTAACATCACATTTAACTTTATTAAAAAGTTCTTTATCTAAAATTACCTTTATGTTTTTAGACTGAAGATAATTTATTATATTTTCAATTAGTTTAATGGCCTCGATTTTGTCCAGTCGCGATGTAATTGCTACCCTTTTAATCATTAAACTTCACCTTTTAACACTTTAAAGAGTACATAGACATCTAATGCCCTTACTTAAACTTGCAAGGTAGTATTACTTTTCGCTTCTTAGATCATATATCTTTGTTTTTCTTAGTGTTAAAATACTAACCGTGAACTGTTGATACTTTCTTAGGATATAGACTAAGTGATGTGTCAATTTTTGGGTGTATGTCTTAGTTTTCGTTATCTTTGAGCTTTTGGTTTGATTTTTAACTAAATTTACAGGTTAATTATGGAAAAATATTACTGTATGATTTTAAAAATTGACTGTAAATTTATTTGGGAGTGATTATTTTAGGTCAACGAAACTTTTAGGTAATCATGTTGACGAAGAACTATATTAACTAGTAACCTTAAAAACGGTTTGATCTTTAATTAGATAGACAAAAGGTGATGTTGATGTCATCCAAAGTAGTGGGTGTTGGAACTTTAAAGGAAGGAAGCTACATAATAATCGACGGAGAACCGTGTAAAATAGTGAGCCTAGAAAAAAGCAAACCAGGGAAGCATGGAGCGGCAAAAGCTAGAATTGTTGCAATAGGATTATTCGACGGCGTAAAGAGAAGCATAATAAAGCCTGTCGATGCTAAGATAGAAGTTCCTGTCGTAAATAAGCGTGTAGGCCAGGTTATCTCACTTAGACCCTTAATGATTATGGATTTAGAAAATCCAGAGATATTTTTCGAAACAGAGATGCCTGAGGATCAGGAACTTGCAGCAAAGTTAAAAGAAGGTGTTCAAGTAGAGTATTGGGATATTTTAGGTAGGAAAAAGATTGTCCGCGTAAAGTCAACAGGATAGATTGCCATGTCCGATGAAGAAAAGGGACTAGCCTGATAAAATGATGAACTCTATGAGTGCTGAGGACGTTGTATTCTAAACTTATTTTGCTATTTTATTTCAATGCGGAACTTTTTGATTTTCTTTGGAAGTTTGATTTCTAATATTCCATGTTTAAACCTCGCTTGAGCTCTTTTTGGATCCACTTTGCTTGGCAGTTTTATAAGTTTTTTAAACTTGTGAAATTCGACTTCATGTTGGACTGTGCCCCATCGATTAAATTTTATACTTCTTTTCATGTCAGCTTGAATTTCTAAGGTATCTGTAGTTGCATTTATTTTTATGGCATCCTTATCTACGCATGGTAGGTCCACTGTTACGATAATATAGTCTTCAGTTTC
>JAEOSG010000262.1 GCA_016840485.1 Candidatus Baldrarchaeota archaeon | reverse complement strand
TCCAAGTTGTTCACATGACTTCTAAAGAGTTAAACTCATACTTTGAGAATGCCGAAGAGAAAGAGGCTGAGAAGTGGGCTGACAAATGGATAAAGGAATCCTTGAAGGTTGTGGAGCCTACACGAAGGGAAATAGTGAAGTCTGCAAAAATGTACTTGGCTTTAAAGAGGGCTATGATTGATAATGATGCAGATGCCGTAACGATAGACTGTTTAGGTCTTTATTATGGAGGTAAACTTCCTGCTTATCCATGTCTCGCATTATTTCAGCTTAACAATGAAGGGTCAACGGGCGTTTGCGAAGCTGATTTAGATTCAACAATAACGCAGTTAATGATGAGATATTTAACGGGTAGACCCGGCTACGTCTCAGATCCCGTAATTGATACTGCAGCTAACCAGATTATCTATGCTCATTGCGTAGCCACAAACAAGGTTTACGGTCCGGATGGGATAAGCAACCCATACATAATCCGTTCGCATTCAGAGGATCGGAAAGGCGCATCTGTTCAATCTTTAATGCCGTTAGGTGAAACAGTAACGACTGTAAAGATAAAAGTGTCAGAGAAAGCCCTATGCATTCATCAAGGTAGGACAGTTGCTAACATTGAGGAAGACAAGGCATGCCGTACAAAACTCGCTGTTGAGGCTGACGTTCAGAAAATACTTGAAAACTGGAACATGAAAGTGAACTTCGGCTGGCATAGAGTAACATTCTATGGAAATTGGAGGAAACATGTGATGAATTTAGCCGCTCTTTTAGGAATGAAGATTATTGAAGAGGACAAGTAAGATTAACTTCAAATATGTAAACTTAAATGTGAGAAACAGGTTGGTCTATTGGAGATTTTGGAATGATGAATGAAGCACTTAATTTGAAGGTGAAGGTTAAACCTGTTCTTCCTCTTCTGGTTCACAGCGGAGTTTATGAAGGGCCATGTCGGGTAGGTGACGAGAAATCTTTAAACCCAGAATTCGAAAGGTCAAGAGCAGAGGAGGAGCTAAAGAAATTCTGTAAAACTCTTAAATCGAAGCTGACAAAAGAAGCGGAATTACTGGATCCCACAATTATTGAATGGGGCGAAGATTGGGTAATTCCAAGGGAAGAATTAAAAAAGCTAGATTCCATCTCTAATAGGGTAGACTTATTTCTTATAGCGCGTTCTGGATTAACTCAGTATCCTTCCATTGAGATAGCCCGTCGATACAGGAAACCCGTAGCGATGCTCGGTCAAGTGGCAAGCGTAGATATATCGGCATATCTTAGAGCTCGAGGAATGGAGGGCTACGCATTCATCGACTTCGACGAGTTGAATCATTTCATATCACTTTTAAGGGTCAGAAAAAGTCTACGTCAAACCAGAATCCTCATTGTTTCTGATGGAGGCATGTTGCCCGTTGGTGTTGTCAGCAGTGTGTGGAACATGGAGGATGTGAAGTCTAGGTTTGGAATAGACTATAAATGTGTACCCTCGAATGAGGTTTTCGAAGAGATGGATAAAGTCCTACAAAGCAAATCCGAGCAGAAGAAAGCTGAGGAGATAACTGACAGGCTAGTTAAAAAGGCCGATAGGATCCATATGGAGAAAAAATATATCCTTCAATCGGTTAACTTCTATCTTGCCGTTAAGAATCTGATGAGGAGATACGGCTGTAACTCATTCGTTATACCATGCTTTGAATTATGTGTTAAGAGGATACCCGCCGAGAGGAAAGTAACATTCTGTTTAGCGCACTCGCTCCTAAAGGATGAAGGGTTCCCATCTGCATGTGAAGGGGACATAAATGTGCTCTTAGCTATGACCCTTTTGATGTATTTGTCGAGAAAGTCGGCTTTCATGGGGAACTCTTACATGTTGGATGAAAAAGAAAACATTATAGCTCTGCATCATGACGTTCCCGGATTAAAGATGAAAGGCTTAGAAGAATCTGATCTTCCATACGAGATAAGAAACTTTACAGTAGGAGGGTGGGGTGCAACATTACGTTACGACTTCTCGAAAGATAAAGGAGAAACCGTAACGCTGGCGCGATTCAACCCAACAGCGACCAAACTGCTCGTAACGAAGGGGAAAATCGTTGGATGCGGCGGATTCGATATGGTTGGATGTAGCTTAAGAGCTGAGATAAGAGTACCAGATGCGGTGAGGCTTTTTCACAAGGAAATGGACTTTGGCCATCACCTTGCAATGGTCTATGGAGACTACACGGAAGATTTAAGGGATCTAGGGAAAATCGTAGGATTCGAAGTTATAGAGGTCTAATCATTAAAGGCTGGCCTCATCGTAATCGGATCCAAAGAAAGAAGAGGGATAAATAGAATATTCAAAGGAAGCGTAGCTGAAAGAGTAATCGAATATGCGCCATGTCCAGTTCTAGTAATAAGATAAATAACCATTGATGGGATAAGTAAGATTAATATCAATTGTCCTAGGAATCGAGAATCTTCGAGACGGACTTACTGAGTATGTGAAGACGCATTTAGATAAAAAACTAACTATACTTCGATGTAATTTTCGATTCCTACGACCTTTTTTTATGAATCCAAAAGTAAATAATGTATATTATTTTATGAGCCATGAATATATTATTATTCTACAAAATTTTCGCGGTGTACCTTCCCCTTTCACATCGCTTTTTTAATTTTAGTAAATGCCCTTGCTTAATAACCTTCATATCTAACTTAAAATTAAAAATTCAATCAATTCTAGGTTAGAAGTGTAAGGTTTTGATCGTTTCCCAAGCCGGAAGTGGAGAAGAAAAGATAAAAGTGATATTTGTTTTTTATGATATACATAAGGAATGGTGCGTTAATTGCCTAAAAACAGGTTGAATATTAAAATCCAAGAGCTAAAGACTGATATCGCCGTGTTAAAGAATTTCGAGCTTTCAATTGGAAAGATCATAGAAGAATGGGAAGAAAAGGAAGGCCCAACACCTTTCCCATCGATCACAGATCTAAGAGAATGGGATTTCAAACTTCTTCAGAGATATAAACCGTTCTATATGCCTTTCTGCGATGTCTGTTGTCTCTGCACATTCGGTAAATGCGATCTGACTGGAAATAAGCGCGGAGCCTGCGG